>NZ_NFHY01000025.1:0-29839 GCF_002161525.1 Drancourtella sp. An57 | reverse complement strand
GTTTTTTTCCCCGTGCTGAGAAAGTCACTTCGGTTTCCGAAACAGAAAGGATGCGGTTGTTCGAAATGGCAATCCGGTGCGTGTAACGCCCAAGATATTCGATGGCATTGCCAAACCCGCTAAACGTCTCTTTGATATAAGGGCACCAGTCTTTGTTATACAAGTTGTTTTTGAAACGCTTCCATTCCCGGGGATCCTGCAGGGAATGACAGGAAGAAGAGAAAACAAGCTTTTCCTGCTGGTAGAGGGAATCCAGGAGGGCGAGATATTTTCCTTTGAATTTATCCCGAAGGACATAGACCGGAATAAAAAAGGCAGAGGAAGCCTTCCGGATTTTCCGGTCAGGGGTCAGTCCGCCGCCGGAGATAATACAATGCATGTGGACATGGTAGTCTAGTTCTTGATTCCAGGTGTGGAGCACCTGGATGATTCCAGGCTTAGCCCCGAGATAGTGCCGGTCAGCAGAGAGTTCCAGAAGGGTTTGGGCACAGCACTGATGGAGCAGACCGTAAAGGAGTCTCTGGTTGCAGTAGATCAGGGGATTGAGCTCATGAGGAAGCGTAAACACCACATGGAAGTAAGGGGAATCGATGACTTCCGCCCTGCGCTGATCGACCCAGAGTTCTTTGAATACACCCTGACAGTTTGGACAGCTGCGGCTGCGGCAGGAATTATTATGGAACTCCATATGACCGCACTCAGAACACCTGCTGACATTGACACCAAGCCCGCCGGACTTACAGGCAAGGATTGCACGGGAGGCTTTCCGCTGTTCCGGAGACTGAACCTGTTGGGAGAGACAGTAATCGTCATAGGAATCCAGCCAGACTTTTTGAATCGGAAGGTTACTCAACGGAATCACCTCCCGTCCAGTCAAAAGGAGAGGAGACATGCCTGTCCTGGAAGGAAGCAAGATGGATATAGATCAGGGTCGACTTCAAGGACTTGTGTCCCATGAGATTTTTGATGGTAAGCAGGTCGGCCCCGTTTTCATAAAGGTGAGTTCCAAAGGCATGCCGGAAAGAATGGCAGGTGAACCGGTGTTCCCAGCCGAGAAATTCTTCATGGGCACGCAGATGTCTTGTAACGTAAAAGGTATCGATGGGACGGGAAGGGTCCGTCTGTTTCGGGAAAAGCCAGCCGCAGGGACGGCCGCATGCAAACCAGTAGCGGGTGAGAAGATCAAGAGCTTTTTGGGAAAGGATTGCATAGCGGTCGGAGCGGTTTTTGGAGCGCGCAACATGGATCCGCATCGTTTTGCGCTCAATATCACAGTAACGGAGATTACAGACTTCGCTGACCCTGAGGCCGGCAGAATACATGAGTGCAACCATCGCTTTGGGTTTTGGATCCGACAGGGTGGAGATAAAAGTATGGACTTCCTTTTTGGTCGGGACAAAGGGAAGATAGGAATCGAATTTCCTGATAGGAAGCTGTGTTGGATCCCATGGTTTATGAAGCACGTAGATGGTGAAGAACCGGAGCTGGGAGATACAGGCATTGATGGTACGGTCGGAAAGGGACCGATTCTTCTGAAGCCAGCGGATAAAATCCCGGAGTTCATCCCAGGAGACCTCCTCAGGCAGCTTGTGAAGAACAGAGTGAAGGTAATCCAGATAAGAACGGATATAAGTAGAATAAGAAGTTAAAGTATGGTCAGTAAGACCCCGGAGGGAGATCATCTCCCGGTAAATATTGAAATAGTCCATGACGGAACCTCCTTGAAAAAAATAATAAAAGACCGGCAGTGAAAGGACCTGTCAAGGAGGAGGTCTTGGGAAAAAAAGAGATATGTAGTTGTAGAGGATAAAAAAACATGTTAAACTAATCATAGCAGTTGGCGGTTTATGAAGATTGGTGTGTGTGGTAACTCAACAATACAACATAAATACAAAAACTGCTACTTTTTTTGGAAAAAAGTGATGGAAATGCGTACCTTGCACTAGCCGTCGCGCTAGCGACTTGGTACAATGGAAAAAAAGCTAAGGGGACAGGGTATGGAGAAAACATATGGAATGATGGCGGCCGCTTCTGTGATCGAGGAGGTGCAGAAGGCTGTCATCGGAAAACAGGATTGTATTAAAAAGGTAATGGCCGCAATTCTGGCGGGCGGACATGTCCTGATCGAGGACATTCCGGGAGTCGGGAAGACGACGATGGCGGTCGCATTTTCAAAAAGTATGGGCCTGGACCGGCACAGGGTGCAGTTTACTCCGGATGTGCTGCCGGCGGATATTGTCGGCTTTTCTCTTTATGACAGGCAGACCCAGCAGTTTGTCTATCAGCCGGGAGCGGTGATGTGTAACCTGCTTCTGGCGGATGAGATCAACCGGACGTCACCGAAAACACAGTCAGCGCTTCTGGAAGTTATGGAGGAGGGACAGGTGACGGTGGATCAGAAGACATACCCGGTGCCGGATCCGTTTATTGTGATCGCGACGGAAAATCCGTTTGGTTCTGCGGGGACACAGATGCTGCCGGAGTCACAGCTGGACCGGTTCATGATCTGTATTTCCATGGGCTATCCGGATATCCAGGCAGAGATTGAGATCGTAAAGGGCAGTCAGAAAGGGAATCCGGCAGATGCGGTCAAGGCGGTAGTCGGAACGGAGATGCTTCTTGAGATGAGCGCGGAAGTGGAACAGGTCTATGTGCATGATGCGGTTTATGAGTATATCGGACGGCTTGTGGAGGCAACCAGAAACCATCAGATGGTCAGGCTTGGAATCAGTCCGAGGGGTACGATTGCGCTTGCAAAAGTGGCGAAGGCGTATGCCTATCTGGAAGGACGGACTTTCTGTATTCCACAGGATGTGGCGAAGGTGTTCCCGGATGTGGCGGTTCACAGGCTGTTTTTAAGTGCCAGGGCCAGGGCGGCCAGGATGGAATCTTCCCAGGTGATCGAGGAGATTCTTGCCATGATCACGCAGCCAAAGGCCGGAAAAGGGAGAAGAGAATGAAAAAATGGTTGTATCTGGCTGCCGTTCTCGCAACAGTTTATCTGAATCTCGTTTACGAGTGGCCGGACGGTAGATATATACTTGCGGTAGAACTTGTATTTCCGGTTATTTTGTGCCTTCAGGCCAGAATGATGGGAGCGAAGATCCGGATCTGCCCGCAGGGGGATTTTCAGATGGCGGAAGAAGGAGAAACGCTGAATATTCCTTTTGTAGTGGAAAACTGCGGAGTGTTTCGGATCCCGTTTCTCAGAGTACAGATTGAACATAAAAAGCAGACGGTGCGGAACCTGAAAAAAGGGGAGAAGCATACCTTTCTGTTTCCATATGAGGCCAGCGCTTGTGGAAAGCATGAAGTCAAAGTGAAAAAAGCGGTGACGACCGATGCTTCCGGTATGTTCAGGATCCGGATCCGGAAGTTGCAGTCTGTCCCTGCGGAGATTCACATTGTGCCGAAGGCGTATCCGGTGCTTGCCGAGATCAGCGAAGCGGTCCGCCTGTTTGTGACAGAAGGCGAAGAGTACGCAAAAGACCGGGGCGGGGACGATACGTCCGAGGTGTTTGACGTCCATGAATATCAGCCGGGAGACAGAATTGCCCAGATTCACTGGAAGCTGAGCGCGAGAACAGATGAGCTGTACATGAAGGAATTCAGTTTCCCTCTAGGAGCGGCTGTCATTCTTCTTCTGGATCCGGGTGAGTCGAAAATGACAGAAGAGGCGGGCAATGTGTTTTTGAATCTGGCGGCTTCAGCCGGACGGGCGATGGTGGAGGAATCCTGTCGGTTCTATGCAGTCTGGAAAGAAAGCAGGACACAGGTTTTTAAAAGGTTTCTGGTGAAGAACGAGGAGACTTTTTACGACTGGCTTTTAGCGCTTTCTTCCACGCAGATTTCCGAACTTGACAGACTTGACGAAGATCTGTACCGGCACGAATTTTTTGAACCGTACTTGAAAGCAGTGCGTATTGGCGGAGATCTGTCTATTCAGTGCGGAGAGGAGATGCCGGTTTTCTTTCACGAGAAAACATTTGTAGAAGAATTAAACAGGACGGTATTGGAAATATAGGTGGTCAGGGAGTATGAACACAAAAAAGATAGATAGTAATCGATGGGAAAAAATCTGGATTCTTCTGTCTGCGGCAGCAGGAAGTAGCGGTGTATACTTTGCTTTCGGATCGGTATTCGATCCGGCAGCTGATATCCGCATGTTCGGAATCGGAATGCTGATGTTTGTGATCTGCTGGTTTCCGTATGTGTGGATGGAAAAATATGTATGGGCAGGATGTGCTGTGGGAATTCTTCCTGTGGTATGGTTCTGGTTTGTGCAAAGAGAGGCCATACAGGAGGGGCTGAAAGAAGAGATCATCGGAAATTCCGTGCTGCAGATTCAGCAGTATTTCAGGGAAATACAAAGTACAGTACGGGTCCAGGCGGACGAAAAGACCATGGCAGCGGGGATGCTGGCACTTTGCGGCCTGTTTCTGGCAGTCTGCGTTCTGGCAGGATCTGTCCGGAAGCTACGCATGGTTGTGATTATTCTCTATGCGGCAGTCTTTTCCTTTCCGTTTTTTACCGGAATGACAATCAGGGCGGAGGGAGCGGCGCTGCTTGGATGTGCGGTTCTCTGCCTTGTGATGGCAAGTCCGGTCAGCGCAAAACGCCCGCTTGTCATTGCGGCCGCTGCTGCACTGGCAACCGGCGTGCTGATTCCGAAACAGCAGATGGAAACCTTTTTTGCGGATCCGGCAGCATGGCAGGACCGGATCGAGGACTTCTTTACGCGGGCTGCATACGGCGGCGTGTCGGACGGGAAACTGGGAACTTTTGATGAAATGGTGGAAAGCGGTGAACTTCAGCTTGAGGTAACCCTTTCAGAACGGCCGGAGCAGGACGTTTATTTTCAGGGATATATCGGAACGGATTACCGTGACAGCCGGTGGGTAAAATCAAAGGAAACAGGAGGACTTTCCGAAGAAGAGATCAGCAGAGCACGAAATGCAGAGTATGAGACAGTGCGGGAAAACAGTGGACAGCTCGGATATCAAAGTGTGACAGCTGAAATTACAAGAAGAGGGGCAAGCAGAGCGTACCGGTACCTTCCGTATAAAAACAGCCAGACAGATGATTTTTATGGAGATACCTATGTGGAAGGCCGGGGAAGAAACTATACGGTGGAAGCTGTTCTGGCAGGCGATATCGGAGAGTTGAAAATCAGTCCGGAAAATGTGGAATATGAGCAGACAGAAGATAGAGAAGCCTATACAGACTTTGTAAACGAAACCTATCTGCAGGTGCCTGAAGAATTCCGTGAAAAGTGGGAGGATACGGCACGGATTCTTCGAGGAAGAACACTTCGCAGCACAGTCCGGGAGGTGGCGGATTATCTTGGAACAGTTGCAGATTATACAAAAAGCCCGGGGAGAACACCGGATGGAGAGGATTTCGTTGAATATTTTCTTGGAGAAAGCCGCGAGGGATACTGCGTTCATTTTGCTTCAGCAGGTGTGCTGTTCCTGAGAATGAATGGAATTCCTGCACGCTTTGTATCCGGATATATCGCAAGACCGTCAGAGTTTGAAGAGACAGAAGACGGAATGTATCTGGCTGAACTCGATGACAGTACGGCACATGCCTGGGCGGAGGTTTACGTAGAAGGCTGCGGATGGCTTCCGGCAGAAATGACGCCGGCATACCGGCAGAATTCTGCGGGAGGAACATCAGAGCCGGACGGGCCTGTAAGTGTAGTGGGGGAGACGGATCCGCAGACAGAAGAACCGCAGACACCGGAGCAGGATTCTACGTCTCAGCAGGAACCACAGCCGGATACGCAGACAGATGTACAGGACGGGACAGGACAGTCATCAGAAAATCAAAACGGAGCTGGAACGAGAGAGGAGATGTTTTCCGGAAGAATCTGGATAATCCCGGTATCTGCCGCCCTGGCAGCGCTTTGTTTACTTCTTTTTGCACGAAGAAGAAAATGGAGAAGCGTCCGGATGCAGAAAGACTTGCGGAACAAATATCTCAGGCTGTACCGGATTCTTTATCAGATGATGGAGTATGACAGGAAGAAACCGATTCCGGAGGACGAGGAAGAGCTTTGCCGGATCCTGAAAGAAACCTATCATATTTCCAACAAGAGGAGCAGGAAGATCATCATCCGGTTGCTGGAAACAGCTTTTGGAAACAGAAATCCGGAGAAAAGAGATCTCAAAGAACTGGAAAAACTCTGTATTTCTGTACGGGAGAAAAGTATGGCGTCCAAAAATCTCTTCCAGAAATTTCTGTTTGTGTTTGGAAAAGGATTCTAAATAAATATTGAAAGATGAAAGCGGATACGGTATAATAAATCTAACCTGAAATGTTCGATAACTCTTGTAATTTTGAACCTACAAAACTTTAAACGGGATTCCTATTATCTCTGTAATATGTCAGGCCTCATTACATCAGTGGAAGGCAGAAAAGCAGATGCGGTTGCCCACCTAGCGGACTGCTAGGAGTCAAAATACAGGAGCCGGCATTTTGGGGGTGCGTACGAAAGAGAAAGAGCAGTCGTGATACGGCTGCTTTTTACTTTATAGCGGAAGTTTTCCGAAAAGGACGGCTTTTTTCGACATGTCTTTGAGGAGGTGCTTTGGATAAGGATGCCGCTTCGGAAACATACATATAAAAAACAGATGAGACATACATTAGGATAAATGCGGCGGACAAGGTGCGTAAGATGAAAAAACACTGGAACGGTAATTTTTTATATTATTTTGGCGGGATTATACTGAGTCTTTTTTTGTGCGTAGGATTGGTGCATATGGTTTCGGGCGGATATGAAACGGAGACTGGAAAGAAAGCGGTTTCCAAGAAAGAAGAAACAAAAGAGAAGAAGACGCCGGAGGAGCAAAAAGGAAAAGAGGAGCAGGAGCAGCCCGTCATACGGGTCCTTTTAAAGACCGGAGGGTATACGGATGAAGTACATCCAAATGTAGCCGTATCGGCAGGGGGAGGACTTCTTCTCGAAGGAGCCGGAGGAAAGCGGGAAGCCAAAGAGGGCGAGACCGTGACGATTGCCCCGGATGATCCGTTGTTTGAGGGCGGAACCATACGTGTAAAAACAAAAAAAGAGGGAGATAAGATTACGATTTCCAGTCTGAAGAGAGGATACGGAGTGCCTTCCTACAGGGGAGAACTGGAGTTGTTTTCTACCGCTCAGGGAATTGCTGTCATCAACGAGCTTCCTCTGGAAGAATACCTGTATGCAGTAGTGCCGAGTGAGATGCCGGCTTCCTATGAAGAAGAGGCATTAAAGGCACAGGCAGTCTGCGCAAGAAGCTATGCCTACTGTCATATGGAAGGGCAGGCGTATCCGGAATATAAAGCCAATGTGGACGACAGTACAGCTTATCAGGTCTATGGAAATTCTGCCGAGCAGGAAAAGACGATTGCCGCGGTGGACGCAACAATGGGAGAGAAGCTGAAGTATCATGACACTGTGGTGAAAGCGTATTATTTTTCCACTTCCTGTGGAAGAACCACCAATGTAGAGGCGTGGGGCACGAAAGTTTCAGATGCTAATTCATACCTGAAGGGGACCAGGGTGGAGGAAAACGGAACCTGCTATGAAAAAGATCTGCCGTGGTTTTCCTGGAGCTGTGATATCCCGGTTGAGACCGTTTCCAATCTCTTTGGACTGAATACCGGACAGGATGTCGGTACGATTTCGCAGATCGAAATTACAAAAAGGGGGGAAGGAGATGTGGCACTGGAAATGAAAGTAACAGGATCCAAAGGAAGCGCTGTGATCCGGACGGAAAATAAAATCCGTAGCGCACTTGGTGGAAACGGGTATAAAATCCAGAAACAGGACGGCACAGAGGCAGCATCTGCTAAACTGCTGCCGAGTGCATTTTTTACAGTAGAAAAGCGGGGGGAAAGTTTTCGCATTAAAGGAGGCGGCTATGGACACGGAATCGGAATGAGCCAGAATGGGGCGAATGAAATGGCAAAAAAAGGGAAAGATTATATAACAATCCTTGGAATGTTTTATGATGGTGTGGAAATTACAGCGGATTGATGGTATGATAACAGGAAAAAAGGACAGAATGAGGTAGAATATGATCAAAAAACAGTGGGACCGGATCATGAGAATATTGGATCGAGCGGCACAAAGCCATGTCGGGGCGTATGCTGCTCAGTCTGCGTTTTTCTTTGTCCTGTCACTGATTCCGATTATCCTGCTTCTAATGACAATGGTACAGTATACGCCGCTTACAAGAGGCGATGTGATGACGGCGGTTACGGAGGTATTCCCGAAGACTGTCACGCCCTTCCTGATATCCATTATCAATGAAGTATACAGCCAGTCCACAGCAATCATTCCAGTGACGATCCTTGTCGCATTGTGGTCGGCTGGAAGAGGGGTGCTTGCGATAACGTCCGGACTCAACTGTATTTATCAGAGCAAGGAGACGAGAAACTATTTCTATCTGAGACTTAGAGCATCCGTTTACACGGTGCTGTTTCTTCTGGTTATAATTTCCTGCCTTCTCCTTGCCGTATTCGGAAACCGGATCAGCATTTTCGTAGAAATAAACGCTCCGGTGTTGCAAAAGGCAGTTGACTTTTTGATCCGAATCCGAACCTCTTTGACAGTCGGAGTAATGATGCTGTTCTGTATGCTTTTGTACCGCTTTCTGCCGGACGTAAAAATCAGAACCAAATGGAAGCATCAGATACCAGGATCTGTTTTCAGCGCAATTGGCTGGCAGATTATTTCCCTGATTTTCTCTGTCTATCTGGACATTTTTGAGGGATTTTCCACTATGTACGGGAGTTTGACGACCATTGTCCTTGTCATGCTCTGGCTGTACTTCTGTATGTACATGATTTTGCTTGGCGGCGTGATCAACATTACCATTTTCAAAGATAATCTGGATAAGGCTTGACAGACAGCGGCAGCACACCGTATACTGGAAAGGCAAAGAAATAAGAAATGAGGTGAAAGGATGATCATTACTTCCTGTAAATGTTAAGACAATGAAACATAACGTACACAGAAGACGCCGGAGGCGGATTCTGCCCGTACACATTGCAGGAAGAGACATTCTTTTTTCATTATAGAAACAAGAGGAAAAGATGACCAGAAGAGTCATGAAAAGAAGAACTGTTCTTTTCATGACTCTTTTTCTTTTGGCGATGTTCGGGGACGTGTTCCGATGCACCGGAACACGTCCCCGGTATAGCCTAAGTTAAAGTCGGGCTTTTTTGCAGTGTGTGCATGGTGAAAGGGGATGATGAGATGTCGCAGATACAGATTACAGATCTTACTTTTTCGTATGATACGCATTTTGAGTCGATTTTTGAGCATGTGAGTGTGCTTTTGGATACGGACTGGAGGACGGGGCTGATTGGTCGGAATGGGACCGGAAAGACGACGTTTTTGAAGCTGTTATCGGGTGCGTATCCGTACCGGGGAAGGATCCGTATGTCGGAGACGGCGGAGTATTTTCCGGTGGATATCCGGGATGTGAGGAAGTCTTCTTTGGAGGTCCTGGAGGAAATTGATCCGGATTATGAGTTCTGGAGAGTTTTAAGAGAGATGGAATGGATGGGAATGGATTCGACCATCCTGGAGCGGCCTTATGGGACGCTTAGTCCGGGAGAGCGGATCCGGCTACAGCTTGCGGTGCTGTTTGCCAAGGAGCATGCGTTCCTTCTGATTGATGAGCCGACAAATCATCTGGATGAGGAGGGGAGGCAGATGCTGGCCTCTTATCTGAGCAGGAAGAAGGGATTCCTTCTTGTTTCCCATGACCGGAGACTTCTGGATGCCTGTACGGATCATACGATGGCGATTGAGCGCAGCAGCATCCGGATCTACAAGGGAAGTTTCCAGACATGGCAGAGAGAAAAGAGTCTGCGGGATCAGGCGGAGTTGGAGCAGAATCAGAAGCTGAAAAAGGAGATCCGCCATCTGGAGGCGGCGGCAAGGGAGGCCGGAAGATGGGCAGGTAATAAGGAGAAAGAAAAGATCGGTCATAAAGTGGGAGGACTGAAGCCGGACCGTGGTGCAATCGGCCATAAGGCGGCGAAGATGATGAAGCGGTCCAAGGTGCTGGAGCACCGGATGGAGAAGGCGGCTAAAGAAAAGGCAGGGCTTTTAAAGGACATCGAGACGGTGGAGGAACTGAAAATGTTTCCACTGGATTATGAGAAGGAGCGTCTTGTTTCCGTGGAAGGGATTTCGTTTGCCCGCGGGGACCGTCAGATTTTGAAAGACTTTTCGTTGGAAATCCGGCGGGGAGACCGGATTGCTTTGAAAGGGCCGAATGGCTGCGGGAAGACGACGATTCTGAAGCTGATTGCAGGGATCTATCAGCCGGATGAGGGAAGAATTCAGACCGGAAGCGGCCTGAAGATTTCGGTTGTCAGCCAGGATTCTTCTGAAATGAGAGGAACGCTGGCGGAGATAGAAGAGGAGGCGGGACTTGATAAAACGCTGTTCCGGGCTGTTTTGAGGAAGCTTGATTTTTCCAGAGACCAGTTTGACAAGCGTCTGGAGGAGTACAGCGAGGGTCAGCGTAAAAAGGTGCTTCTTGCAAAGAGCCTCTGCGAGCCGTCCCATCTATATATCTGGGACGAGCCGTTAAACTACATTGATATATTCACAAGAATTCAGATTGAGAATCTGATTCTTGAGCGGAAACCATCCATGATCTTTGTAGAACACGACAGTGTATTTACCGAACGGATTGCAAAGAGCGCTGTACGTTTCGAAAAAGATCCTCAAAGCGCCGGATTTAAAGCAGTTTTCGAGAGTTCCGGACTTGACAAAGAGCAGGGGGATGTTTAAAATAAAGAAGATACAGTAAAGGCTGTGAATGTGTCAGTAGGATATCTGATCTCCGACAGAGAGAAGGAGCCGCAGGCTGGAAGCTCCTTTCGATTTGACAGATATGCCGAATTTCCCACAGGAGCTGCATTTCTGAACAGAGAGTAAGAAATGACGTGTAGTGCACGTTACGCATACAAGAGAGCCTGCCTTTTGACGGCAGGAATCAGGGTGGTACCGCGGATTGATTCTCCGTCCCTTTTTGGGGCGGAGTTTTTTTTGTTTACCGGAAAGGATTGGACTTTCCTGAATACGAAAAGCCTTCTGTTCGGTACAGGCTGCCTTGGTTGATGAGTAAAGGAGGAAAATCATGAAAGAAAAGCTTCAGAGCATCAGAGAAGAAGCATTAAAGCAGATCCAGTCTGCAGATGTGCCGGAAAAATTAAATGATGTACGTGTCAGGTTTTTAGGTAAAAAAGGAGAACTGACAGCAGTTCTCAAAGGAATGAAAGATGTAGCGGCAGAGGAACGTCCGAAAGTCGGACAGATGGTCAATGAAGTCCGCCAGGAAATCGAAGGTATTCTGGATGAGACAAAGAAAAAGATGGATGCAAAGATCCGGGAAGAAAAATTAAAAGCTGAAGTGATCGATGTTACGCTTCCATCCAAAAAGAATGTAGTGGGACACCGTCATCCGAACACTATTGCCCAGGAAGAGGTAGAGCGGATCTTCATCGGTATGGGATATGAAGTAGTCGAAGGACCGGAGATCGAATACGATCTCTATAACTTTGAGAAGCTCAACATCCCGGCAGATCATCCGGCAAAAGATGAACAGGATACATTCTATATCAATAAGGATATCGTGCTCAGAACCCAGACTTCCCCGGTACAGGCTCGTGTCATGGAGCAGGGGAAACTTCCGATCCGTATGATCTCTCCTGGACGGGTATTCCGTTCTGACGAGGTGGATGCAACGCATTCGCCGTCTTTCCATCAGATCGAAGGACTTGTAGTAGATAAAAATATTTCTTTTGCGGATCTGAAAGGAACGCTGGAAGTTTTCGCAAAAGAGCTGTTCGGACCGGAGACAAAGACAAAATTCCGTCCGCATCATTTCCCGTTCACAGAGCCAAGCGCCGAGGTGGATGTGACATGCTTCAAATGTGGCGGAAAGGGCTGCCGTTTCTGTAAGGGATCCGGATGGATCGAGATCCTTGGCTGCGGAATGGTACACCCGCACGTGCTGGAAATGTGCGGAATTGACCCGGATGAATATACCGGTTTCGCATTCGGTGTAGGGCTTGAGAGAATTGCCCTTCTGAAATATGAGATCGACGACATGAGACTGCTGTACGAAAACGACATCAGATTCTTAAAGCAGTTCTAGGATAAGGGAGGAAAAAAGATCATGAATACATCATTATCATGGATTAAAGCATATGTCCCGGATCTGGACGTGACAGAGCAGGAATACACAGACGCCATGACACTGTCCGGTACCAAGGTGGAGGGATATGAAAAGATGGATGAAGATCTGGACAAGATCGTGGTAGGGCAGATTGAGAAGATCGAAAAGCATCCGGATGCGGATAAGCTTGTCATCTGCCAGGTGAATATCGGAAGCGAGACAATTCAGATCGTAACCGGAGCGCCGAATGTGGAAGAAGGACAGAAAATTCCGGTTGTTCTCGTGGGAGGCCGTGTAGCAGGCGGACACGATGGAAGTAAAACGAAAGGCGGAATTGAAATCAAGGCCGGAAAACTGCGCGGAGTGGACAGTTACGGCATGATGTGCTCCATCGAAGAGCTTGGTTCTACAAAAGAAATGTATCCGGAAGCACCGGAAAATGGAATCTATATTTTCCCGGATGATGTGGAAGTTGGTGCAGACGCCATTGAAGTACTTGGACTTCATGATGCGGTATTTGAATATGAAGTCACATCCAACCGTGTGGACTGCTTCAGCGTGATCGGAATCGCAAGAGAAGCAGCGGCAACATTCGGAAAAAGCTTCCATCCGCCGGTTGTTAAAGAGACCGGAAATGAGGAGAATGCTTCTGACTATATCAAAGTGACTGTCAAGAATCAGGATCTCTGCTCCAGATACTGCGCAAGAGTCGTAAAAAATATTAAAATCGGACCGTCTCCAAAGTGGATGCAGAGAAGACTAGCATCTGTCGGAATCCGCCCGATCAACAATCTTGTTGATATCACAAACTACGTGATGGAAGAATACGGACAGCCGATGCACGCTTACGATCTGGATACCATCGCAGGAAAAGAAATCATTGTCAGAAATGCAGAAGACGGTGAGACATTCACGACACTGGACGGTCAGGAGAGACACCTTGACAAAGACGTACTGATGATCTGCGACGGCGAAAAATCCATCGGAATCGCCGGAATTATGGGAGGCGAAAATTCCATGATCACAGATCACGTGCACACCGTTCTGTTTGAGGCGGCATGCTTTGATGGGACAAATATCCGTAAGTCCAGCAAACGTGTAGGACTGCGTACCGATGCATCCGGAAAATTTGAAAAAGGACTGGATCCGAACAATGCAAAGGCAGCGATCGACCGTGCATGCCAGCTCGTAGAAGAGATGGGCGCAGGTGAAGTAGTCGGAGGAACTGTAGATGTATATGGAAAGGTAAAAGAGCCTGTCCGTGTTCCGTTTGACGCAGATGCCATCAACCGTCTTCTTGGAACAGATATTTCTAAAGAAGAGATGATCGGATACCTTGCAAAAGTAGAACTTGCCTACGATGAAGAGACAAACGAAATCGTGGCTCCGACCTTCCGCCATGACATTTTCCGCCTTGCGGACCTGGCAGAGGAAGTGGCAAGATTCTACGGCTATGACAATATTCCGACTACCCTCCCGAAGGGAGAAGCGACAACAGGAAAGCTTTCCTTCAAGCAGAGAATCGAAGCTTCCGCAAGAGAAATCGCGGAGTTCTGCGGATTCAGCCAGGGTATGACATATTCCTTCGAGAGTCCGAAAGTATTTGATAAACTCCTGCTTCCTAAGGATGCGCAGGAACGTCAGGCAATCCAGATTTCCAATCCGCTTGGAGAGGACTACAGCATTATGCGTACCATTTCCCTGAACGGAATGCTGACTTCCCTTGCAACGAACTATAACCGGAGAAACAAAGATGTAAGACTCTATGAGCTTGGAAATATTTATCTTCCGAAATCACTGCCGCTTACCGAACTTCCGGAAGAGAGGATGCAGTTTACACTTGGAATGTACGGAGAAGGCGATTTCTTCAGCATGAAAGGTGTTGTGGAAGAATTCTTTGAAAAGATCGGCATGCGCAAAAAAGAACAGTACGATCCGAACGCGGGCAAATCCTTCCTGCATCCGGGACGTCAGGCAAATATTGTTTATGAAGGAACCGTTGTCGGTTATCTTGGAGAAGTTCATCCGGAAGTTGCGGACAATTATGGCATTGGCGGACGTGCATACGTTGCAGTCATCGATATGCCGGAAGTGGTTGCACGCGCAACATTTGACCGGAAATACAGCGGAATCGCAAAATTCCCGGCTGTGACAAGAGATATCAGTATGGTAGTTCCAAAAGAGATCCTTGCAGGGCAGATCGAGGCGATGATTGAGCAGAGAGGCGGAGACATTCTGGAAAGCTACAATCTGTTTGACCTTTATGAAGGCGCTCAGATCAAAGAAGGATACAAATCCATCGCATATTCGATTGTATTCCGTGCGAAAGACAGAACGCTTGAGGAATCAGACGTGACGAAAGCCATGAAAAAGATTCTCAACGGTCTGGAGAGCATGGGCATCGAACTGAGACAGTAAAGAGGAATCGTCATCATGATGAAAAAAGAAGACTTTTATTTTGAACTGCCGCAGGAACTGATCGCGCAGGACCCGCTGGAGGACCGCTCCGGCTCGAGACTCCTTGTCCTTGACAAGGAGTCCGGTGAGATTGAGCACAGAACCTTCCGGGACATCAAAGAGTATCTGGAGCCGGGAGACTGTCTGGTGATCAATGATACCAAAGTCATTCCGGCCCGGCTGATCGGGTCCAAAGTGGGAACAAATGCAAAGATCGAGATTCTGCTTTTAAAGAGAAAAGAAAATGACATCTGGGAAACCCTTGTAAAACCCGGAAAAAAGGCAAAGCCCGGGACGAAAATCAGCTTTGGCGAAGGGCTTCTCATCGGAGAAGTGCTGGACGTGGTGGATGAAGGAAACCGCCTGATTCAGTTTTCCTACGAAGGAATCTTTGAGGAGATTCTGGATCAGCTTGGACAGATGCCGCTCCCGCCGTATATCACCCATCAGCTGGAGGATAAAAACCGCTATCAGACCGTGTATGCAAAACACAGCGGATCCGCGGCAGCTCCGACGGCAGGCCTGCATTTCACGCCGGAGCTTCTGGAAGAAATCAAAGAAAGCGGTGTCGAGATCGCTCATGTGACACTTCATGTCGGGCTTGGCACCTTCCGCCCGGTGAAAGTGGAAAATATTCAGGAACACCATATGCACTCGGAGTTTTACCGGATTGAGGCTTCTGAAGCAGAAAAGATCAATCGTGCAAAACGGGAAGGACACCGGGTGATCTGTGTCGGAACGACAAGCTGCCGCACGGTGGAGTCGGCGGCAAAACCTGACGGAACACTGTCAGAATGCAGCGGATGGACAGAGATTTTCATCTATCCGGGATATCGGTTTAAAGTACTGGACTGCCTTCTGACGAATTTCCATCTCCCGGAATCGACTCTGATTATGCTGGTCAGCGCACTGGCAGGAAGGGAGCATGTGCTTCATGCATATGAGGAAGCAGTAAAAGAACGCTACCGTTTCTTCAGTTTTGGGGATGCCATGCTGATCCGGTAACAGACAGTATAAAAAAAGAAAACTGGAAGCAGAAATCTATGGGCTTTGGATTCTGCTTCCAGTTTTTTCTTTTGAGGGTTGGAAGGTTTATGTTTGGTTTCATAGTTAAATAACTATTACAATACATACTATACCGGAAAAATATGAAAGGAATGTGTACGCCGGATAAAAGGATTCTTAAAAAACGAAAGAAACTATTAAAAAAGTCTTTACGATCCGGAAATACTATCTGGATATAGTAAAACCACGGCCTCCAACGTAGTTGACGTTGTCGATGACAGTAAAAGCGGTAGGATCAATCGTATAAATCATCTTTTTTACATCGTTGATCTTCCGGTACGGCAGAATGGTAAGGATCACCTTGGATGGATCCAGATGATATCCTCCCTCTGCCTGAAGGAAAGTCAGACCAAGATCAAAGGTATGCAGAAGTTCCTGACGGATCTTTTCATGCTCGGAAGAAAAAATCAGAAGCTGGACTTCTGAACGGCCGTAGGTGATGACCTTATTAACCATGATACTGGTAACAAGTATGACAATAACTCCGTAAACTGTCTGAAGAAGTGGCTTTGAGACTGCCTGCAGAAGAATCACGGTGCAGTCGCACACATACATGACAACAGAGACAGGAATGCGAAACTTCTTATTGAGAACAACACCGAGAATGTCAAATCCGCCGCTGGAACCATTTGCCCGCAGGATAATGCCGCTTCCGATTCCAAGAAGACATCCGGCAAGAAGGCTGCTCAGAAAAGGATCCTGAGATAACGGAAGAAACAGGTCGATCTGGGAGAAGACATCCAGAAGGACCGGAAACAGGAAAGTCATAATCAATGTTTTAAAAATGAATTCCTTCCCGGCAAACAGCCATCCGACAAGAAACAAAAGGATATTGATACAAAGTACAATCGCAGACAGAGGGAGCGGAAGCAGGTTCTGCAGAATAACAGACAGACCTGTCACACCTCCTGCCACAAAATTCTGAGGCAGTACGAAGAGACCAAATGCGGCAGCCGTCATGGTGCCTCCTACTACGATCAGGAGATAAGACAAGAGTTTTTTCTTCATAATATAGTACCTCCAGGGATTTGATAAGTTTCGATCTGTACTATATGGTACAATCTGAAGGCACGGAACGTCAAGTTAATGCGTTGAACTGAAAAAAGCTCCCGGGCAGGACTGTAACTGCCGGAGAGCTTTTTGAAAGCGGAGATGGTGGGAGTCGAACCCACGCGCCCTTGCGGACCTATCGCATTTCGAGTGCGACCTCTTACGACCACTTGAGTACATCTCCATAGTCGCTGATAGAATCAGCTTATATATTATATCAAAAGATCTATAAAAAGAAAAGAGAAAATCCGGAAAAAAATCAACTTGCCTTTTGTAGAAAGACAACTGTCTTTGTATGCGAGAAAAAGACAAGTGAGATTAAAATGTTTGTCAGAGACGGAAAAAATGCTTGAAATTTTACAAAGGAGGGAGTATTATTAAGATAGAAATTAGGCAGTTTGTCAAAAGAACGGAGGAATTCAAAAATGAGCGATAACATGATGTGGGCATTGGTAAAAGAGAAACCGGAAGCAGGTTTATGGATGAAAAGAGTACCGATTCCGGAAGTAGGACCAAATGATGTAAAGATCAAAATCCACAAAACGGCTATCTGCGGTACAGACGTACATATTTATCAGTGGAATGAATGGGCACAGCATACGATTCCGATCGGATTGACAGCAGGTCATGAGTATGTCGGAGAAGTCGTAGAAGTAGGTCCTGGAGTACAGGGATTCAAGATCGGAGATCTCGTATCCGGTGAAGGACATATCACATGCGGCAAATGCCGGAACTGCCTGGAAGGACACAAGGAAAACTGCAAAGATGCAAAAGGTGTTGGCGTTAACAGAAATGGCGCATTTGCAGAATATCTTGTAATTCCAGCTTCCAATGTATGGCCGTGCAATCCGAATATCCCGGAAGAGATGTATGCGATTTTTGATCCGTTCGGAAACGCTACACATACAGCTCTTTCCTATGATATGCTGGGAGAGGATGTTCTGATTACAGGCGCAGGCCCGATCGGAATTATGGCAGCGGCAATCGCAAAATTTGCAGGAGCAAGACACGTTGTTGTTACAGACCTGAACCAGTATCGCCTGGATCTTGCAACAAAACTTGGGGCAACAAGAACAGTAAACTTAAAAGAAGAAAAACTGACAGACGTCATGAAAGAAATTGGTATGACAGAGGGGTTTGACGTAGGTCTTGAAATGTCCGGAAGCCCGGCAGGACTTTCTGATATGATTCACAATATGAAACACGGCGGAAAGATCGCGCTTCTCGGACTTCAGGGAACAGAAACGAAAGTCGATCTGGAGACAGTAATCTTCAATGGTCTGAATATCCGCGGTATCTATGGAAGAAAAGTATGGGATACCTGGTACAAGATGTCCACAATGCTTCAGGCAGGACTTGATATTTCCCCGATCATTACACACCGCTTCGACATCAAAGATTACGAAAAAGGATTCGAGGCAATGATCTCCGGAAATTCAGGAAAAGTAGTACTTGACTGGTCTCATATCAATGACTAGGCAAGCGATCGAAGATAAGAAAGGAAGATAGATTCAAATGGCACGTAAAAATGATATTTTAAGCATTTATACAAAAACAGTAGATGAAATCAAAGAAGCAGGCCTTTTCAAAGGGGAAGCTCCGATCTGCTCTCCTCAGGGAGCAAAAGTAGTTCTGGAAGATGGAAAAGAGTACCTCAACATGTGTGCAAACAACTATCTGGGACTTGGTAACAACCAGAGACTGATCGACGCTGCAAAGCGTACTTATGATGAAAGAGGATTCGGTGTTGCTTCAGTACGTTTCATCTGCGGAACACAGGACATTCATAAACAGCTGGAGAAAAAGATCTCTGATTTCCTTGGAACAGACGATACTATCCTTTACTCCTCCTGCTTTGATGCAAACGGCGGTCTGTTTGAGACAATTCTGAAAGCAGAAGACGCAGTCATCAGTGATGAACTGAACCATGCTTCCATTATCGATGGAGTACGTCTCTGCAAAGCAAAGAGATATCGTTACAAAAACAATGATATGGAAGATCTGGAAGCAAAATTAAAAGAGGCAGATGAAGCCGGAGCAAGAATCAAACTGATCGCTACAGACGGTGTATTCTCCATGGACGGTATCATCGCAAACCTGAAAGGTATCTGTGATCTTGCTGACAAATACAATGCACTTGTTATGGTAGATGACAGCCACGCAGTTGGATTTGTAGGCAAAAAAGGCCGTGGTACAGCAGAATACTGTGGAGTAGAAGGCCGTGTAGATATTATCACGGGAACACTTGGAAAAGCCCTGGGCGGAGCATCAGGCGGATACACATCCGGACGTCAGGAAATTATTGACCTGCTTCGTCAGCAGAGCCGTCCGTATCTGTTCTCCAACTCTCTTGCACCGGCAATTGTCGGAGCAAGCATGGAACTGTTTGATATGTTAAGCGAAAGCACAGAACTCCGTGACCATCTGGAGGAAGTTACTACTTACTACCGCCAGAAACTGGATGAAAATGGATTTGACGTTATTCCGGGAACACATCCATGTGTGCCGGTTATGATCTACGATGAGAAGACAGCTGCTGAATTCGCTAAGAGAATGATGGAAAAAGGTGTTTATGTCGTAGCATTCTCCTATCCGGTAGTACCGAAGGGAAAAGCAAGAATCCGTACACAGGTATGTGCAAGCCATACAAAAGAAGATATCGATTTCATCGTAAAATGCTTCATCGAAGTGCGTGAAGAAATGGGACTGAACAAATAACATTATATTGTGTAGCCATGATAGCAGAAAGACGCCGGAAGGCGTCTTTTTGCATGAAAAGAAAAGTACGGTCAGGGTCAATGTAAAATCTTGGAGAAAGATATTGCTTTTCTGCGGAAAAGGAGTATAATGATTAAGATTTCATAAAAATTATATGAAATTTTTTTGTTTACGCAGGAGGAGTCATGAATATCATTATTGTAGGAGCTGGAAAAGTAGGAACAACAATTGCAGACCAGCTTAGCTCTGAAAATCATAATATTACGATTATTGACCTGAATCAAAAGAAAGTGGAAGAGGCGGAAGAAGAGTTTGATGCGATGGGGATTGTGGGAAACGGTGCCAGCCATCAGGTACAGGTGGAGGCCGGTGTCATGGATGCGGAACTTCTGATCGCAGTTACCGGTTCAGACGAATTGAATCTTCTTTGCTGCCTGATCGCGAAGAAGACGGGAAAGTGCCAGACAATTGCAAGAGTAAGAAATCCGATTTACAGCAAGGAAGTAAACTTCATCAAGCGCCAGATGGGCCTGTCGGCTGTTATCAATCCGGAGCTGACGGCCGCTCAGGAGATTTCCCAGCTGCTTCGTCTTCCGTACGCCAAGAAGGTTGATACATTTGCAAGAGGAAGGGTGGAAATGATCAAATTCCGGATGAATCCGGAACTCCATATGGACGGACTTCAGGTCGCGGATATTATTTCCAAAATGAAGTGTGACATTATGATCTGCGGCGTGGAGAGACAGGGACAGGTTGTGATCCCGAACGGAGATTTTGTTCTGAAGAACAACGATCTGGTATCCATGATGGCAGTGCCGAAGGAGACAGCAAAGTTCTTCCGCAAAATGGGGATTCCGACCCATCAGGCAAAAAGTACACTGATTGTAGGCGGGGGCACGATAGCATACTATCTTGCAAAGCAGCTTCTCGAAATGAGGGTGGATGTCAGAATTATAGAACAGAATAAAGAGCGGTGTGAGATGCTCAGTGAACAGCTGCCGGAAGCTACGATTCTTCAGGGAGACGGAACTGACAAGGAATTTCTCCTGGAAGAGGGTCTGATGCATACGGATTCCTTTGTGGCGCTGACCAATATGGATGAGGAAAACCTGATGCTTGCACTGCTTGCACGAAAATACTCGAACGCAAAACTGATTGCCAAGGTCAACCGGATTCACTTCGAGGAAGTAGTGGATGAACTGGATATTGACAGCGTTATCTATCCGAAAAACCTTGCGGCGGATCACATTGTCCGCTATACAAGAGCGATGCAGAATTCCCTTGGAAGCAATGTGGAGACTCTTTACAAAATCCTGGACGGACAGGCGGAAGCGCTGGAGTTTGTCATCCGGGAAGATTCCAGTGTCACAAACCAGAGGCTTATGGATCTTCCGTTAAAGGATCATCTGCTTGTATGTTATATCAGCAGATATGGAAAACTGAAGATGGCCCGTGGACAGGACATGCTGAAAGTAGGGGATTCCGTGATTATCGTGACAACTCACAAGGGTCTTCACGACATTACGGATATTCTGAAATATTAATGAGAGACCAGACGGGGAAAAGGAGTAAAGACTATGAATTATTCTATGGTAATGTATATCATAGGGTGGATACTGAATTTTGAGGCGGCGTTTATGCTTCCTTCCTGTCTTGTGGCGGTGATTTATCAGGAAAAATGCGGAATTTCTTTTTTGATTACAATGGCAGCTGCACTGGTAATCGGAATACCGCTGACGGTTCGGAAACCAAAAAACAAAGACTTCCATTCCAGGGAAGGATTTGCCAGCGTTGCCCTTGGATGGATTGTACTGAGCATCGTGGGGGCGGTACCATTTGTGATAAGCGGAGTGATTCCAAATCCGGTGGAAGCGTTGTTTGAGGCAGTATCCGGATTTACAACCACCGGATCCAGCGTTCTGACGAATGTGGAGGTAGTGCCGCGTTGTATTCTCTTTTGGAGAAGTTTTACCCACTGGATAGGCGGAATGGGAGTACTCGTTTTCATTATGGCGATTCTGCCGCTGAGCGGAGGAAAAAATATCAATCTGATGCGGGCGGAAAGTCCGGGACCGTCCGTCACAAAAATGACTTCCAAAATCAAGAGTACGGCAAAAGTTCTGTATCAGATCTATATTGTCATGACAATCATTCAGATCATACTTCTTCTGATCGGGAAGATGCCTTTGTTTGACGCACTTACCATCACATTTGGAACGGCCGGGACCGGCGGCTTTGGAATTAAGAACGACAGTCTTGCCGGATATTCGCCGTATCTGCAGTATGTAGTGACAACTTTCATGATTTTGTTCGGTGTTAATTTTAATTTTTATTTCCTTCTGCTTCTGAAAAAACCGATAGAAGCATTAAAAAGCGAGGAAGTCAGATGGTATTTTGGGATCATTGCGGCGGCCGTGCTTGTGATCTTTTTGTATATCCGGTCTTCCTATCCGACCGCAGAAGAGGCTTTCCGGCATTCTGCTTTTCAGGTGGGATCTATTATTACAACGACCGGATATGCAACGACAGACTTTAACCTATGGGCACAGGTGCCACGGACCATTCTGGTCATGCTGATGTTTGTAGGGGCATGTGCGGGAAGTACCGGAGGAGGAATCAAGGTATCCCGTATTCTGATTCTCGGAAAGACCATCAGAAAAGAACTGAACCAGCTTGTACATCCTACCGGAGTCAAGAAACTTCAGATGGACGGACGGCTGATTTCACACGAAGTACTCAGGGCTGCAAATGTCTATATGATTATTTATATTCTGATTTTTGCGTTTTCGGTACTGCTGGTTGGAATTGATGATTTCGATCTGGTAACAAATTTTACCGCAGTAGCAACGACATTAAATAATGTCGGCCCTGGACTTGAAATGGTCGGGCCGACAGGAAATTTCAGTGCGTTCAGCAATGGAACGACACTCGTTATGATCTTTGATATGCTCGCCGGAAGGCTGGAACTGTTTCCGCTTCTTTTATTATTCCATCCGGGAGCATGGAAAAAGTTTTGATTACATATCAGGAAAGTGGATAGAACGGGCAGTGGGTTTTCAGACACTGTCCGTTTTCTTCATGGAAAGAACAGCGGATGCTGCAGGAAACCGGGAGTTCCACCTGAAAATGCTCTTTTGTAAATTCTACTGCACTTAAAATAGCAAGGAATGAATCCCGTTTGCAGCATCTTGGACCGCCGTGAGTTCCAATGTTTTCCAGAGACCTGGAGGTCATTTGATTGGAAAGCCCCCAGGAAGTACCGGCAAGAGGAGTTGACTTTGAGAGGATGGAGCAGTATATTCCAGTGCTGACTCCGGCACCGCAGCATCCCCAGAAGCCGCAGACACCGCCAGGCACCTGTTTGCCACGTTCTTCCATTAAAGAGAGCTCTTCCTCAAGATCGATACTGCCTCCACAGTTTTTATAAGCGGTCAGAAGGGCGGAGCCGACAAGGACATGGTGTTCAGGTCCATGCATATAGATAAAAGGATTCTGCATGATCTGCTGTGCGATCTGAATCGGATCTTTCAGATCCGTGGAAAGGCAGAAGTCCCGGATGGCTTCAAGTCCCTTTGCTTCGTGACAGGAATCGCAGACAAAATGTCCATCTTCACAGCAGGCATTGGATAAAAACGTCTGATGACAGATGGAACATTCCATTTCCTTCGCGTGTTCTGTATAAATCAATTCTTTGCCGCAGATTAAGCAGGCGTTTGGATTCCGTTTCATATGTTTATTCTCCCTGGTTTTCACTTTTACATTTAAAATCCGCAGGATGCCAGAAGCATATCGATCGCATCCAGAAGAGAAGCTTTTTCTTCCGGAAGGCGTCCCTGGATAGTATAGGTATTGAGGACGGTAGTGTCATGGAACATGCAGTCTTTGACGGTCAGATTTTCCAGCATGATCCGTTCCTCCCAGAGCATCTCGGCATCGTTCATCATGTCGAAGTGCCCTTTCTTTGCATCCTTATAAAGCGGGGTGTCCGGCCAGAGTTTCAGCTTCAGACACCAGATATCCGCCGGGTGCAGCTGGTTTAGCAGCCGGGCGGTGGCAAGAGCATGGTGGACGGAAAAACGGCGCCCGCCAAGTCCAAGAATAATGGTGACATAATATTCGATTCCCACAGCCTCCAGCCTTCGAAGCTGTACAAGCATATCCATGGAGGTGACTCCTTTATTCTGCTCAAGCAGGATGGAATCACTTCCGCTTTCCAGTCCGATGTGGAGGGTGGAAAGTCCCATCTTATGGAGAATCCGAAGCTCTTCATCCGTTTTCCGTGCAATGTCGTCTATGCGGGAATACATGGAAAATTCGTGAATGTTCGGCATATACTGATCTGTCATATCAAAAATCTGGCAAAGCTTCTGATAATCGAGAACAAAGGCGTTTTCTCCCAGCAGAAAGAGCCGGTACGCATCCGGGCGGAAACGGCCCAGGATCTGCATGTTCCGCCGGATCTGTTCCATGGAATGAATCTGGAACGGGTCCTTTGCAAAGTCGCAGAACCGGCATTTCGCGTGGCTGCATCCAAGGGCAACCTCCAAGGCCGCGCAGTCCTGTTCGCTTGGCGGCAGATAGATCGTATCGTGCGTATAGATGGAGGCGAATAATTCTTCATTGGTCATCATAAGACACCCCTTTCTTTTCGAAAGATTATACGGTAAGTGTGTGCAGAGCTTCAAAAAATCCCGGATAGGAGACATCGACACACTGTTCTTCCAGAATCGTTGTTTCCCCTTCAGAGGCAAGTCCTGCCACAGCAAATGCCATGGCGATACGGTGGTCCATGTAAGGGTGGATTTCGGCACCGTGGAGCGGTTTTCCGCCCTGAATAATCATGCCGTCGTCGGTTGGAGTGACATCTGCGCCCATGGCCTTCAGATTTTCCGTTACGGTCCGGATCCGGTCGGTTTCTTTCACTTTCAGCTCTGCCGCATCGCGGATGATGGTCTGGCCCCTGGCAAATGCGGCAAGGACGGCGATCATCGGAATTTCATCAATCAGCGTCGGGATTACCGTTCCCTCGATGCAGACGCCGTGAAGGCTGGAACTGCGTACGAGAAGATCTGCGGTCGGTTCTCCCGCACCCTGATTCTGATTGAGATAGGTAATATCGGCCCCCATATCTTTGCAGACCTTTAAAATTCCAGCACGGGTTTCGTTGATCCCCACGTTTTTAATCAGAACTTCTGATCCCGGTACCAAGAGGGCGGCAGCGATAAAATAGGCCGCGGAGGAAATATCGCCCGGTACAAGAATGTCCTGGGCGTAAAGCTCTTCACATGGAGCAATCCGGATTTCGGCGGAGCCGTCTTTTAGGATCTCTGTATGAAGATCGGCTCCAAACTGGGAGAGCATCAGCTCAGTATGGTTTCTGGAAAGAGCCGGCTCATGGACAGAAGTCTCTCTGTCAGCATACAGCCCTGCAAGGAGGATGGCCGATTTGACCTGGGCGGAGGCTACCGGAGAATCGTAGTGGATTCCGTGAAGATCCATGCGACCGTCGATCTGAAGCGGGGCACAGTCATTTCCGCGGAGACTTTTGATCTGTGCGCCCATCATGGAAAGCGGGCGGATGATCCGTCCCATAGGTCTGGAATTTAATGACGCATCTCCGGAAAGTACAGAAGTAAAATTCTGCGCGCTTAGGATTCCGGAAATCAGTCTTGTAGTTGTACCGCTGTTTCCCACATCCAGTGTGGCGGCAGGAGCTGTAAGCCCGTGGATTCCTTTGCCGTGGACGAGAATCCGGCCGTCAGATTCTTTTTGGATTTCAATTCCCATCTGCCGGAAGCATCCGATGGTAGAAAGGCAGTCCGCACCCTCCAGAAAGTGGCGGACGGAGGTCACGCCCTTTGCAAGGGCTCCGAACATAATGCTTCTGTGGGAGATGGATTTATCTCCCGGTATGGTAATCTCTCCTTTCAGAGGAGAGGATGATTTGATCTGTCTCATAAATATATCTCCCTTATATCATTTTCGGCTATCAGGAACGCTCATAGACCGTATAGCGGTGTCTGCGGAGAACCTGGGCTGCCTTTTCCTGAGCGGCACCTTCATAAAATTCAATTCTGAGAACACCTTCTTCGAACTCGCGGTTGTGAATGATCCCGATATTTTTAATACTGATATTATTGGAGGCAAGGATGGTTGCGATGGTGGCAATCCCGCCCGCCTCATCGATGATATCACAGTAGATGGCAAAAAGCTTTTTGATCGGCCCGGCGGAAATATCCGGAACAGAATTCCGGTAGTTCCGTGAAGTGTCGAAGAAATTGTAGATTCCCTGGGAATCGCCTGCATCAATCAGCTTTTTGGCATCCTCCAGTGTCTTGATGTAGTTTCCGAGAATTTCGGAGACATTTTCCCGGTTTGTCATAAGGACGTGTTCCCACATCGTCGGGGAAGAGGATGCAATTCTTGTGATATCCTTAAAACCGCCGGCGGCTAATAGTTTCATCAGTTCATCCGTCGTATCATGATCCCGGACGAAATTGACAAGGCCGGAGGCGATTACATGCGGCAGATGACTGATCGTTCCTGTGATGTAATCGTGCGTCCTGCAGTCCAGTGTGACCGGAATCGCGCGGATTGCCTGAATAAACTCTGTGAAGGCCTGTATTTTTTCCTTCTGTTCAGGTCTGGACGGAGAGAGAATATAGTAGGAATTCTCAATCAGAACCGCCTTGGAATTCACATATCCGGATTTTTCTGATCCTGCCATCGGGTGTCCTCCGATAAAAAAGTCGGAGAGCCCAAGTTTTTCCACCTCCTGATGGATCGGCGTCTTGACGCTGCCGACATCGGTCAGGATCGTTTTCTCTGAGAGAAACGGCTTTATCTGGCTTAAATAGGCAGAATTGTAAATGACCGGTGTGCACAGAAACAGATAGTCACACCCTTTGAAATTTTCGTCAATGACTGTTACCGCCGTATTGATGACCGATTCGGCAGTTGCAAGGGCCAGCGTTTCCCGGCTTTTATCAAAAGCGACGATCTCACTTTCCGGAAAATACTGGCGGATGGCCTTTGCGATCGAACCACCGATCAATCCAAGCCCGATAAATCCTGTTTTCATAATTAAGTCCTCATCTTTCCTGATCTTGTTATTTCTTCCATTTTAGAAGATTTTCAGATGTTTGTCAAAATACATCTGATAGAATCCATATTCAAAATGTTCAAGTAATAGTCAACTATTCAGCCATGCAGCTTAGATTCGCAGCTCGCGCTGCTTTTCGCTGCTTACGCAGCTGAATCTTCGCTTATGGCTAAACGCCATATGTCCTGAAACAACTCAAACCTTCTGCAAGCAAGCTTGCGCCAGGTTTTCATTGTTACAGGCCGCATGGCTGAATAGTTATAGAGACATTGTGAAAATTCAATAAAAGAGTTGTAAAATTACGAAAAATTTAGTACAATATACCCATGATTACTGTTAAAACAAGAACGGTAAAATTTGAGCTAGAAAATCAAGGAGGCAGCACTATATGAAAGTTTACAGGACGGATGAAATCAGAAACGTTGTTTTGTTAGGTCATGGCGGATGCGGAAAGACAAGTCTTGCAGAAGCGATGGCCTATGTATCAGGCGCGGTAAACAGGATGGGAAAAGTAGGGGACGGAAATACCATCAGCGATTTCGATAAAGAGGAACAGAAACGCGGATTTTCTATCGGCACGAGCCTGATCCCGATCGAATGGGAAAAAGCGAAAATTAATGTGCTGGATACACCGGGATACTTCGACTTTGTAGGTGAAGTGGAAGAAGCTGTCAGTGTTGCGGATGCAGCAGTCATTGTTGTTTCCGGAAAAGCGGGCGTAGAGGTCGGAACGGAAAAAGCATGGGAACTCTGCGACAAATACAATCTGCCGCGTATGGTTTACGTGACAGAGATGGATGTGGACGACGCAAGTTTCCGTCAGGTTGTGGAGACACTCCGTGAAAAATACGGGAAGGTGATCGCACCGCACTTCATGCCGATCCGTGAAAACGAGAAGCTCGTCGGATACGTTAACATTATCAAGAATGCGGGACGCCGCTACACAGAGATTGGAAAGAGGGAAGAATGTGAGATCCCGGATTACTGTATGGAATATCTCCAGCAGTACAGAGAAGCATTGATGGAATCAGTGGCAGAGACCAGTGAGGAATTCCTGGACCGCTATCTTTCCGGAGAGGAGTTTTCCATTGAGGAGATCCGTTCCGCGATGCGTACGGAAGTAATGGATGGAGATATCGTTCCGGTAGCAATGGGATCCAATCTTCAGGCACAGGGGGTTGCAAACCTTCTTTCTGATATCGTACGGTTCTTCCCAAGCCCGGCAAACCGTGAATGTGTCGGCATGAACCGGAAAACAAATGCCATCTATGAGGCAAATTATGATTTTGCGAAAGCAAAGAGTGCATATGTATATAAAACCATGGTGGATCCGTTTATCGGAAAATATTCTTTCATCAAAGTGTGCTCCGGCGTTATCAAAGGTGATGACGTGCTGTACAATGCAGACACAGATGCAGAGGCAAAGCCGGGCAAGATTTACACGATGCTTGGAAATAAGCCGATTGAAGTATCAGAGCTGTTTGCAGGAGATATTGGGGCCATTGCAAAACTGACCACTACGAAGACAGGAGATACACTTTCTACAAAGAACACACAGATTGCATACGCAAAAACCGAGTATTCCCAGCCTTATACCTACATGAAATATACGACCAAGACCAAGGGAGATGAAGATAAGGTATCCCAGGCACTTTCCAGAATGATGGCAGAAGATGTGACGATGAAGGTTGTCAATGATACAGAAAACAGACAGATTCTTCTGTACGGCATGGGAGACCAGCATCTGGAAATTATTGCAAGCAAACTCGCCTCCAGATATAAAGTAGAGATTACTCTTGAGAAACCAAAGGTAGCATTCCGCGAGACGATCCGGAAGAAATCCGATATTGATTCCAAATACAAGAAACAGTCAGGAGGACACGGACAGTATGGTCATGTCAAGATGACATTCGAGCCGTCCGGTGATCTGGAAGAGCCATTCGTATTTGAAGAAAAAGTCGTAGGAGGAGCGGTTCCGAAGAACTACTTCCCGGCTGTGGAAAAAGGTCTCCAGGAAGCTGTACAGAAAGGACCTCTTGCCGGATATCCGGTAGTCGGAGTGAAAGCAACGCTGTACGATGGTTCCTATCATCCGGTAGACTCTTCTGAAATGGCATTTAAGACCGCAACGATCCAGGCATTCAAGAAAGGAATCATGGAAGCATCTCCGGTACTTCTTGAACCAATCGCATCCCTGAAGGTAACAGTTCCGGATGAATATACCGGTGACGTTATGGGTGATCTGAACAAGCGCCGCGGCCGTGTGCTTGGCATGAATCCGGTCAACGGAGGAAAACAGGCAATTGAAGCCGATGTTCCGATGATGGAGCTTTACGGATACTGCACGAACCTCCGTTCCATGACAGGAGGACGCGGTACTTATGAATATCAGTTTGCAAGATATGAGCAGGCTCCGTCCGACGTTCAGGAAAAAGAGATTGCAAACAGAGCAGCAGAGGAATAATCGTACCTTGAAAGAACGTACATAAGAGAGGGTCCGGCTATGCGGGAAAGAGCGTTTGGCCGGACCCTTGTTTTCGTAAGAAAAGAGTGTTATAATTCATCAGGAAAGTATCAGATTCAGAGCGGAAAAAGAGCAGTCCTGAGTAAAGCGGAACTGCTCTGAATGTGATTCTTTCCAATTGTACCAATTCGCGGACGGTCAGCCAGATCACTTATGGGGATTGGATCTTTCCGGAGAGCCGAAAAAGTTCGTATTCCATATGAAAAACGGGAAAATCCGATGAATTCCTGGCGGCAATCGGATTTCCGGGCATGTTTCGCAGACCTTCCAGTGGGAGGCCTAAAAAGCGATATGAAAAGAACGTTCGTTTATGGGGAAGGAGCATAACTCCTCCCCAGCTGCTGCATGGAAGCGCAGCCGCATTCCGGACAGATTGACAGGTCGATGTTCCAGACTGCTTTCAGCAGTTCCGCCATGGACATCCCGGCATAGCGCTGGCGAAACCTCTGCCTCCCCTGAATCCGAAAGATCAGTTTGAGGTTTCTGGATTTCATCCGGTTGTTCAGAAATCCATAATAACGGATCTTTTGAAAACCGGAAGGGAGCACATGCATGAGGAAACGGCGGATAAACTCTTTGTGGCTGAGAGTGATCTGCCGTTTGGGCTCTCCCGGTTTTTTTCCCCGTGCTGAGAAAGTCACTTCGGTTTCCGAAACAGAAAGGATGCGGTTGTTCGAAATGGCAATCCGGTGCGTGTAACGCCCAAGATATTCGATGGCATTGCCAAACCCG
>NZ_NFHY01000024.1:0-41965 GCF_002161525.1 Drancourtella sp. An57 | reverse complement strand
AGTTTCTTCATACTTTTCTCCTGTGTGTAAAATTTTTTTCTTTTATTTTACATTAAACAGAAGAAAAGCAGGAAATCTCTGGGATTTTTATTGCGAAAAGTTTTTATTCTTCAGTGCTGGCACAAATAATCGGAGTGGACAGCCTTTTGGACAGTATTTTTTCATAACTCTTTTATATTTTTTCCATTTATTTGCACAAAATTATGGAAAGAATTCCAATAAAATTGTATAATAGTTGCAGAGCAAAAGAAAAGGGAGGACTCACAATGAAGCAAAACAGTATGTTAGCAATGATTTTAGCTGGTGGGAGAGGTACCCGTCTGCATGAGCTTACCACAAAAGTAGCAAAACCTGCCGTTTCATACGGTGGAAAATACCGTATCATCGATTTCCCTTTAAGCAACTGTGCAAACAGCGGCATTGATACTGTAGGAGTTTTAACTCAGTACGAATCCATTCTTCTGAACAGCTACGTTGCAGCAGGTCGTCGCTGGGGACTTGATGCAAAAAACAGCGGTGTTTATGTACTGCCGCCTCGTGAAAAAGCTGATGCGAACCTGGATGTTTACAGGGGAACCGCTGATGCGATTTCACAGAACATCGATTTTATCGACTCTTTTTCTCCGGAGTATCTCCTGATCCTTTCCGGAGACCACATCTACAAGATGAACTATGCAAAGATGCTGGCTTACCACAAAGAATGCAATGCCGACGCGACCATCGCCGTAATCGAAGTTCCATTAAAAGAAGCCAGCCGTTTCGGTATCATGAATACAGATGAAACCGGACGCATCTACGAATTTGAAGAGAAACCGGAGCATCCGAAGAGCACGCTTGCTTCCATGGGAATCTATATCTTTAACTGGAAGCTTCTACGCAAAATGCTGATCGCCGATGCGAAAGATCCGGATTCCAACCACGATTTCGGAAAGGATATTATTCCTCAGCTTCTTGCTGACGAGAAGCGTCTGTACGCTTATAAATTCAAGGGCTACTGGAAAGATGTCGGAACTATCGATTCTCTTTGGGAAGCAAATATGGATCTTCTTGACGCTCACAATGAACTTGATCTGAACGATTCTTCCTGGAAGATCTATACCGAAGACGCAACCACTCTCCCTCATTATGTAGGTCCTGATGCAGATATTCAGCGTGCATTCATTACACAGGGTTGTATAATCGACGGAACAGTTAAAAACTCTGTTCTGTTTACAGGTGCACGGATCGGTGCCGGTGCCAAAGTGATCGACAGTGTTCTCATGCCGGATGCAGAAGTCGCAGAAGGTGCGACTGTTGTCCGCTCTCTTGTAGCAGACGGTGTTAAAATCGGAAAAGATGCTGTTGTCGGAAGTGCTGACAGCGAACACATCGAATTAGTGGCGAAAAACGTAAAGGGGGCTGAATAATATGAGCAGAGCATTTGGAATTGTAAATTTTGCCGGAAATCATATCGGGGTTGACGGAATGACTGTATACCGTCCGATCGGAGCATTCTCCTTCCTTGGAAGATACCGCGTCATTGATTTTCCGATTTCAAACATGACAAACAGCGGAATTGACCACATTCATGTATATATCAGAAGAAAACCTCGTTCACTGGTAGAACATCTTGGAACAGGCCGTCACTACAACCTGAACTCCAAGAGAGGCAAACTTCTCACACTGTTCTCTGAATACAACGGTGAAAATGATGTTTACAACACAGATATCGCAGCATATCGTGAAAATCTGGAATGTATCGAAAACGCTCCGTATCCATATGTGATCCTTGCGCCAAGCTACATGGTTTATTCCCAGAATTTCGACACTCTGCTTCAGAATCACATTGATTCCGGAGCCGATATTACATTGCTCTATCACACAGTAGATACCGCAAAAGACGAGTTTTTAAAATGCGATATTCTGAATCTGAACAAACAAAAAGGTGTGCTCTCTATCGAGCCGAACAACGGAAACGCAAAAAACCGCAACATCTTCATGGATACCTATGTTATGAAGAAAGAGCTTTTCCTTGAACTGATTGCAAAAGCGAAAAAGCTCTCCTCCATTTACACCTTGTCTCAGATCGTTAATTTTGAGTGCGGCGAACTGGATGTACGCGGAGTTTCCCATCATGGATTTTTTGCTTCTATTACAGACTTCAAGAGTTACTACAATGCAAATATCAATCTGATCGATTTCAAAGCGGCACAGAATCTCTTTGAAAAGAACTGGCCGATTTATACAAGAACAAACGATTCCTGCCCGACACAGTACTTCGAGTCAGCTTCTGTGAAAAATTCTGTTGTTTCAAACGGCTGTCTGATCGAAGGAACCGTTGAGAATTCCGTAATCGGACGTGGCTGCGTAGTGAAGAAAGGCGCCGTTGTAAGAAACAGCGTGATCCTTCCTGGCGCATCCATCGGTAAGGATATTACGGTAGAAAATTATGTCGTAGACAAAAATTCCAGTATCCGCCACGTTTCCAATCTGATTGGAACACCTGAGAACCCTGGTTATATCAAACGTGGTGATACCATCTAATTACAAAAATTTTCGGGGATGCTTCATGCATCCCCGTTTTTTATTTCTTAATTATAAAGGATAGGTGAATACAATTGTATCGTTAATGGTGTACCGATAACTGTTCTCTGCTGTCTTTTCTATATCCTTCTTCGTAAATTCTCTTGCTCCATCTGTCTGGAAATATACAGTATCATTGACATTAACTTCAACTGCCCCATTTTGTATCATCCATGCCGATGATGTCAAATTATCTTCTCCTCCTAATATTTCAATATCACCTCGAAGCTGTGTTTCTGTGGATGCCGGCACACCATACGATACATACTCTCCGCTCTCTTTATCCACCAGCATTTCTGTGTAAATCGTAGCTGTCAGAATCAGGTCGTCCCCGACATTCTTATCTTTCGTCCGTTCTTCGTATACAATATTACAGTCTTCTGCCTTTATTCCGTAGCATGCCAGTAAAAACTTACGCTGGTTTTCTACCTCGGCCGGTGCTTCTTCCACAGGAATACTCTCCTGCTTTGCATAGGCAGAAAGAAAATCTTCCCGGCTGATTTCTCTTGGTTCATAAATCCGCATCTGCGTTGCCGCCAACTTTTCATCTTCCGTCACCTGAGTGATTTTCCCGTCTGAATCGCGGGTAAATGTAAATCCCGCTTCTTCCTCTCTGCCGCCCTGCATATACCGGACATGGACAGTCTCTGTATATTCACTTCTGTCTTCCAGCGTTATCTCCTTTACTTGGAGCTTGGTTCCCTCTTCTTCTGCCATCAGAAGGAATTTCATAGCCGGGCCTGAAGTAAGAAAATCCTGCATGCCGTTTTCTGTAAAATAGTCTCCGATCTTATCTTCCCAGTTCTCCATGACGGAGGCATTCTCTCCTGCTGTTTCTCCCGCATTCTCCTGCGCCTGTGTAGTGTCTACTCCTTCTCCCACTGCGGACGGCATGAACAGAAGATCTGCATTTGGGCCTGTCATCATGGCCTCAATCACTGCTTTTGCTTCCGCGCTGACTTCCTCTTCCTTTACTTCGGTCTTCTTTGGATCCGGCTCTTTCTCTTTCGTCGTCTTATCCTCAGACTGACATCCAGCCAGAAGAACTGCCATCATTAACATGAGAGCCCAGATCAGTCTCCATTTCCTTTTGCTCCTCATACTTTTCCCTCCCTTCAAAAGAAAATAGTCTTTCTATTGTTTTAATTATATCATATTTTCATTTTTTCTATTACTTATTACATGTTTTGCGAATCTTTGTGCGTTTTACACAAAAAGAGCGTCATGCTTTTCACACATCACGCTCTCATTCTTTCTTTCACTTCTTCGATTGTCTAAAACAGCGAGATCCCCATCTTGTTGGACAAGTATTCCAGGATCTTAATGCCCCCGGCACTGTTTCCCTTTTCATCCAGGGCAGGGCCGAATACGCCGATTCCCATCCGGTCTACAAGAGGAACTGCAATTCCTCCACCGACACCACTCTTTGCCGGAAATCCGACTGTCATGGCAAACTCACCGGATCCGTCATACATCCCGCATGTCAGCATCAGCGCGCGGATCGCCTTCGCATACTGCGGCTCGATCAGCTCTTCCTGATCCAGCGGATCCACACCATGATTGGCAAGCACCAGACTCATGTACGCAATATCGTGAGCGGTCACATTGACCGAGCACATCCGGAAATAAAAGTCCAGACACTCCTCCACATCACCTTCCAGAATCCCGGATGCCTTCAGATAATACGCCAGAGCCCGGTTCCGGTCTCCAGTCTCCCTCTCAGATTCGTAAACGGCCTGATTCAGGCTGATTTCCTCGTTGTTGCAGAGTTTCCTCGTAAACTCCAGAAAACGCTCAAATTTCTCATCTGCATCCTTTCCCTTGATACAGCTTGCCACAGTAATGGCTCCCGCATTAATAAACGGATTAAACGGGCGGGTCTTTGTCTCCAGCTTTACAATGGAATTGAACGGGTCTCCGGTCGGCTCCACACCAACCTTCTCATGGAAAAGATGATCCGCTCCACAGTCCCGGATCGCAAGAATCAGCGATACCAGCTTGGAAATACTCTGGATCGTAAACGGAATTCTCGTATCTCCCGCTTCCAGCACATTGCCGTCCAGATCCATTGTACAGACCCCAAGATAATATTTATTCACATCCCGCAGCTGCGGAATATACTGCGCTGTCATGCCCAGTTTGGTAAATGCTTTCCCATATTGCAGGGCATCCTTCAGAAGCTCTTCTGTCAGCATCACGCCTCTCCCTTCCTTTCTCATCCTGTCATTTCGATAAAATTATCCATAATTTTTCCGTCCATGTCAAGAAGAAAGAAACGCTTCACCGGCTTTTCCGGACTCTGTCCGTACAGCTTCCATACACTGCTATCTATTGTATGCATCTTCGTACAGACGTTCCTGAGAATTCAAAGGCTCTTCGTCATTATGCACTCTATAGTACATACCGTCCTCATGCATCTCACGCGCTTTCTGATTGTCACGATTCATCGTGTCAAAAATGTATTCCAGCTTTTCCTGAATGGCCGGATCATAAACCGGAGATGCGACTTCCACACGTTTGACTGTATTTCTTGTCATAAAGTCCGCAGATGCTATGTAATATTTTCTCCGTTCCTTCGTACCGAACATATAAATCCGGGAATGTTCCAGGAAACGTCCTACAATGCTGATAATACGAATGTTCTCGGTCTTTCCTTTCACTCCTGCCACCAGACAGCAGATTCCACGGATAATCATCTCGATCTTCACGCCCGCGCAGGAAGCCTCAATCAGCTTGTCGATGATCTTCTTGTCTGTCAGGGAGTTCATCTTGATGCCGATGTATGCCGGTTCCCCCTTCTTTGCGTGTTCGATCTCCTCGTCCATCATATCCAGTACCCGGTTCTGCAGACAGTGCGGCGCCACAAGCAGATGCTGCATGTCTTCCACCACTTCCCCTTTTGCAAGGGCGCGGAATACCTTTGCCGCCTCAATACCGATATCGGTATTTGCCGTCATCAGGGAAAGGTCTGTATACAGTCTGGACGTCTTTTCATTATAGTTTCCGGTTCCGATCTGTGTAATGCACTCAAACTGCTTATCTGTCTTTCTTGTGATCAGGCAAAGCTTGGAATGTACCTTATAGCCGTCCAGGCCGTAAATAACCTGGCATCCGGCATTCTCCAGACGGCGGGACCATTCGATATTATTTTCCTCATCAAAGCGGGCGCGGAGCTCCACAAGCACAACAACTTCTTTTCCATTCTCCGCAGCCTCAATGAGCGCCTCAATCACCTTACTCTGCTTTGCAAGACGGTACAGTGTCATCTTGATGGAAACCACGTTCTCATCCTCCGCAGCCTCGGTCAGGAGACGCAAAAACGGCCTGATTGACTCATATGGATAGGAAAGGAGCTTATCTCCCTCTTTAATCTGCTCAATAATGCTTCTTCCATCCTGAAACATCGGCGACTTCTGCGGAGTACGTTTTTCGTAAAACAGACTTTCATTTTTTCTCAGCATATCCTGAATCTGGAATACAAAAGAGAAATCCAGCGGGACTTCGGAATGGAACACATACTTCTCCTCCAGTCCCAGATAATTATCCAGCATCAGCATGCTTCCGATATCCAGATCTCCGGACATCTCAAGCCGGATCGGAGCAAGCTTTCTTCTCTGCTTCATCAGATCCGCCATAAATTCCCGGTAGTCCAGATCCTCATCATAAAGTGCATCCGCATCAATATCGGCATTTCTCGTCACACGGATCAGCGCTTTACCCTGAATCTTGTATCCCGGAAATACCTTGGATACAAAGTGAAGAATCAGATCTTCACCAAGAACATAAGATCCCTTTTCTCCCGGAATCTCAATCATCCTCTGGAAAATATTGCTTGCACACGGTACAATTCCAAGACGGACCTTCTTGCTGCTCTTTGTCGTCAGAGAAACAACCGCATAAATTTCATTATTTTTCAAAAACGGGAACGGCTGTCTCCTGCCGACCACGGTCGGGGAAATCAGCGGAAGAATCTCCGACTGGAAGAATCTTTCCATCTTCTTCTCATCTTCAATCTGATCCATGCGGTACAGACGAACGCCTTCCTTTGCAACTTTTTCAATCAGCTTCTGATATACCTTTTCTTTCCTTTTATTCAGCTTTCTGACCTCTTCAAGTATCGCGTCAATCTGCTCCTGTGAAGACATCTGTGTCTTATTGTCCCTGATATCCTGAGGCAGCAGCGTCTGGTCGTACAGGGAACCAACCCGGACCATAAAAAACTCGTCCAGATTCGTCTGATAAATCGATACGAAAGTGAAACGCTCACAGAGCGGTACGGACTTATCCTCCGCCTCTTCCAGTACCCTTTCATTAAATTTCAGCCACGAAAGCTCTCGATTCATATATTCGCTTCCCATATATTCTATACGCTCCTTCATTCCTTTTCTGCAGTACACTTTTCCTTATCGGCAGTTCCTGTATGGAACGCTGTGAAATACCTTCTTCGCATTCCCATCCACTTTTGTCTCCATGCAATAATAACGAACCACCATATCGTTTTTTATCTGTTTTCTACTGCGCTTTTCTCTTTTCATCATATACCCCTTTTCCTGAAAAATCAATTTATAGTTTCTGTTTGAGTATATAAACTTTACAACAAAAAAAGAATAACATATTGCCCCTGTAATCCGTGTCAAATCTACATTAAATTCATGTAAAACCGTGCGTCTCTTGCGTAAATCCAACGTAAAATCAATGTAAAAACAGACGTGGATCATACTACTGTATCTCCTACGTCTGTTTTATAATCCACTGATTTAATGTCACTTTTCCCCTTTATACCCCGGAATGATCATCACATCTTTTGTATACGATTTTTCTGATGGAATCGGTAGATAATTTAAATTCATCCGCAAGCGAATCTATACTATCTCCATTATGAAATTTATCCCGGATTCTTTCATTCCGTTCCTGATAATAGGTACGGGCCCCTGATACCGCTCCCCATCTTTTCTTTTCCTGCGAACGGGGAATATACACTGTTTCTCCCGACACATATTTTTGCAGTTCTTCAAGTAAATGATCCGGAATAATATCCCGAGCATTTCTATATCTCATGAAGAAATTCCTCCATGCTCTTATACTCGTGTATTTTTCCTCCCCCTTCTGTAATAATAGTTCGCATTTTCTCTTCCAGATGATCTGCATAGTCAGCAAATTCATTTAATCGATTCACATTATAATGTTCCATAAGCCCCATTCTCTTTATTCCAAAATCATCACATACAATGTTCAACTCTTGCTGAAGCAAAATTCCCCACATATAGGTCTTAACCGGATCATTCCTTCTGGAATAATATCGAATACGCAGCCATGTATAGGATAATTCCGCATACCAGTCAGCCAGCATCTGAAAGTCCGTATTGTAATTTAAACTATCTTTATCGACATTACTTTCCTTTTCCAGAAACTCCCGTACAACGCACACTGCCTCATGGCACAACTTTCTTTGAACTTCCACATCAGACTCATCAATTACATTGCGATATAACTCAAGAAATCTCTTTGGGACTTTTTTCATATCGGTAAGTTCTTCGATCTGATCGGTCTGAGATTTTCTAAAATATTGATGATTAGAAAAAGCTATCGCCTGAGCCAGATAATCCAATACATAACCTGCGCACATTTTCGCATCGCTTATCGCAGCAAACATCATTTCCGCAAAAATATTCTTTGCTTTTTCATAAGAACTCAAAGCACACTGCCTCATTTTCTCCGGATTTGAAAGATTTTCTGCCTGACGTCTTTTTAAATGATACATAAGAAATAAATGTAGAAATTCTTTCCTCTGAATAGCAATTGATGCTGAAACTTGATTATATCTTTACTATACTTTACTAGTTTTTAATCACCCTGTCATAAAGCTGCAATGAAATAGCTGAAAAACAGAAAACACAGTAAAAAACTTCTATGACACATCTCATACGAATTCTAATCTGGCAGAAAAGAACCACACTAATAATTGGAAAATGACTAAATTAAACAAAGGGGAAAAATATATGAAATACTATAGAACACGAAATACAACACAAAATAAAAAAAGCCCGCTATTTCGGGCTTTTTCGACTGCGGATGACAGGAATCGAACCTGCACGTCATGGACACCAGATCCTAAGTCTGGCGCGTCTGCCAGTTCCGCCACATCCGCGTACATTAATCCGGCCTTATTTTGCAAGGCCTCAGATAAAAGAATAGACAAGCAGTACTGCTTGTCTAAAGTGAGCGTGCGGGGATTCGAACCCCGGACAACTTGATTAAAAGTCAAGTGCTCTACCGACTGAGCTACACGCCCGTATAATATAATTCAAACCTGGGCTAGTTGGATTCGAACCAACGAGTGCAGGAGTCAAAGTCCTGTGCCTTACCGCTTGGCGATAGCCCAACAGCCCATATTGGGACTAGGGTGGATACAGGGATTCGAACCCTGGGCCTCCAGAGCCACAATCTGGCGCGCTAACCAACTGCGCTATATCCACCATGAAACGTGCCTGCGGGGATTCGAACCCAGGACCTACGGCTTAGAAGGCCGTTGCTCTATCCAGCTGAGCTACAGACACATTGTATAGTTCTTAAAGCATATCCTGCTTTAAGAAAGCGGGTGATGGGAATCGAACCCACGTATCCAGCTTGGAAGGCTGGTGTTCTACCATTGAACTACACCCGCAGATCGCAATATTGATTCCTGTCTCTACCAGGAATCGGGGTGACAGGATTCGAACCTGCGGCCTCCTGGTCCCAAACCAGGCGCTCTAGCCAAGCTGAGCCACACCCCGTTTTTTCGTCTCATCTGTTTTTTCCTGACGACAAAAGTTATTATATATGAACTCCTGATATTTGTCAACAACTTTTTTCATTTTTTTCTACATATCTGATTTCACCCGTCACAGTGCCGTCTTCTGCCATCTCCAGAACAATATAACTCGGCAGCCGGTTCTCCTGCCGAGGGTAGGTAAGGCTGCCCGGATTCATGATAATCATGTCTTTTTCAAACTTCAGACAAGGCTTGTGTGTATGGCCGAAAATAACAATGTCCGCTCCTCTTGCTCTTGCCTCTCTTCTGAGATGATCCAGAGTCATGGATACAAAATAATGATGTCCATGTGTCATAAAAATCTTGTGCGTCTCCATCTGTATTTCCACTTCCGGCGGAAGCTCACCAAAGAAGTCATTGTTTCCGGCTACCACGTAGGCCGGGCATCCGCTTCCATACTGAATTTCCCACTCTCTTCCTTCAACATCACCTGCATGAAAGAGAAAGTCTACCGGTTTCTCCTGTTCCAGAACCTTCTCGAAATTCGTATGTATTTTATGAGTATCACTTACTACCAGGATTTTCTTTTTTTTCATCCACTATCTCTCCTCTATCATCTTCTTCATCTGCCGGAGCCCTCTTCCCCTGTGGCTGATTTCATTTTTCTTTTCCGGCGGAAGCTCTGCCGTAGTGCATCCGTACTCAGGCAGGTAAAAGATCGGATCATAGCCGAATCCGTGTTCACCTTTGATTTCATAGCCGACTCTGCCCTCGATTATACCAAGTGTTGTCTTCTCCTCTCCATCCGGAAAGACTGCTGCAATCGCACATACAAACCGTGCGCTCCTCTTTTCATCCGGCACACCCTCCATACGTCTTAGGAGTTCACCATTCTTGATATCATAGGAAGTATCTTCCCCCATGTATCTGGCAGAATAGATGCCCGGCTCCTTGTTCAGATAGTCGATTTCAAGCCCTGAATCGTCCGCCATCACAATATCGTCCGGCAGAAGCGCATGAACTGCTCTCGCCTTAATCAGCGCGTTCTCCTCAAATGTAGATCCATCCTCAACGATTTCCGGGTTCACCCCTGCCTCTTTCATGGAAAGTATCTCCATGCCAAGGTCTTTTAAAATCTCCCTGATCTCCACCATCTTATCGGCATTGCCTGTGGCAAATACAATTCTGCTCATCTTACTCTTCCTTCTTTCTCCTGTTTTTATACACCCTGCTCCTCTTTTTTCCTTCTTGGCGGCTTCGGCCCCATAAACTGGTAAAAGTAGGTCTTGATCATTCCATTGTAAATCTTGCGGTTCTTATCCGCCTTTCTTCCAAACCACCGTTCTGTGTCCTCATAGCTTGTGATCATATAGGCCGACCAGTCTTTCAACCCGCGGAAGCTCTCTCCAAAATCCTGATAGATCTGCGGGAGTGTCTCCTTTTCCTCCAGACGTTCTCCATAAGGCGGATTGGTAATAATAAATCCGTACGGCTTTGGATGTCTCAAATCCCTGACCGCCCTCTGCTGGAAGTGGATCAGATGGTCTACCCCTGCGTTTACCGCGTTTTTCCGGGCGGTACGGATGACTTCCGCATCAATGTCATATCCCTGGATGTCTGCGGTCACATCCTGTCTGATCCTGTCCTGCGCCTCCGTAGACGCCTCATACCAATGCTTTTTCGGGATCAGATTGCCCCAGTTCTCCGCAGTAAACTCCCGGTTCATTCCCGGCGCAATGTCTGCCGCCATCATGGCTGCCTCAATCACGAAAGTCCCGCTTCCGCAGAACGGATCTACCAGAATCCGGTCTCTCTTCCAGGGAGTAAGCAGAATCAATGCCGCCGCCAGTGTCTCTGAAATCGGAGCCTTTCCGCTCTGCGGACGATATCCCCTCTTGTGCAGAGATTCTCCCGTCGTATCAATCCCCACTGTCACAACATCTTTCTTGATAAAGACACGCACCGGATATTCACTTCCATCTTCCGGGAACCAGTTCTTATGATAATGTTCCTTCATCCGCTCCACCATCGCTTTCTTCATGATAGATTGGATATCAGACGGGCTGAACAGACGGCTTTTGACCGATGCTGCCTTTGCCACCCAGAACTTTCCGTTCTCCGGTATGTACTGCTCCCACGGGATCTGCTTCGTCCCCTGAAAGAGCTCTTCAAATGTACCCGCCGAAAATTCGCCCGCCTTCAGAAGGACCCGCTCTGCGGAACGCAGGAACAGATTTGCCCGGCACAATGCCAGCTCATCCCCGTAAAAGGACACCCTTCCGTCCTCCACCTGTGAAATCTCATAACCGAGATCCCGGATCTCTCTTTTGAGTACCGCCTCCAGGCCGAAGTGGCACGGTACAACGTATTCTATCTGCATATTGCTTCTCCATTTCCGATTTTCTTCTTACTATATCTTACGTGCTGTCCGCCCGCTTGTCAATAAAGTCTTTTTTTACCAGATGCTGCCGTTCCGGACTCCCCACAAAAAACCTCCCCGCTTTCTTAGTGATGAAAGCGGGGAAATTCTGTTTCCTGAGACCATATTCCTAATAGTTGCTGTTGTTGTAATCGCTGTAGTCCTTGGTATGGCAGTCTGTTGTCTTATTTGTGTTTTTGTTTTTTGCAGCGTTTTTCGTACGGTCTGTCTGTTTGCTGTTTTGAGTGTGCATATTTCCGTAAGAAGAGCTGTAAGAATTGTTCTCGCTGTTGTTTTTGTTCATATTATTTGTGTTTTTGTAGTTTTTTGCCATTTCCATATCCTCCTTATTGAATTATGGTACGCTTTTAGTATGCTCGGTTTAAACTAGTTTATACACTTGCGTTTTTCCAAAAAGTGGACAGGAAAAATAAGATTTTCTTCCGATTCTTTAGTATTTTTTAACATTTTGCTTGCTTTTTTCTTTATCTTATATTATACTAACTTTTGTAGAAAGCAGGCTTTCTACACCCCTTATTAATTATTTATACTCCCCTCAAAAGACCGGTGGCTCCCCCATCGGTCTTTTATTTTAAGTTTCTGAAATAAGGAGGTACTGCCGCACAGACAGTACCTCCTGTTCTTTTGTTATCGCCCTCCCATGATGCGGAGAACGAGAATAAGAATCAAAAGCGGCAGTGCAAATGGCAGCACAGCAGCAATCAGGCCGGTCACAATCGATACGATAATCAGAAAGACAATGATGACGCCGGCAAAAAACAAGAGTCGCTTCCACCATGTGTCAATCCCCATCAGGTGAAGAATCGGATGGCGGATCTCCTTTTCTTCCTCTTCTTCTGTATACATACTCTGCCCGGAACCGTAGGCACCGGAGGTGCCGCCGTAGTAGTCCCGTTCATTTTCAGCGGAATTAATGATCGTGCGGGCAATCACCCACGGATCGCCAAGCATATCCAGTATCTCCTGCTCCGTTCTGCCGTTTTTTATCTCGCTTCTTATATAAGAATCATAGTATTCGATATTCTCCTGAACCGCCTGCGCATTCAGATCGTTTTCGAGAGCTTCGCGCAGTTTATTCAAAAATTCGCTTCGATTCATCTCTTATACCTCAAAAATCAAATCCCCGTAAGACGGCATCGGCCAGATTTCCTTATCCACAATCATTTCCAGTCTGTCAACCGGAATTCTGAGTGCTTCCATAGCCGGAACTACCTGTTCGCGGAAGTATTCTGCCTGTACCTTCCCTTCTTCTTTGGTGGATGCCTCCTGTGTCACCTGCTCCAGTGTGGTGAGTGCTGCTTTTGTCTCTTTTAAGAGGCTGCTTGTTTCAACCAGAAGATCTCTTTGCACCTCAGCGTCTACACCTGCCTGTACCACTGCGTTGACAGTCTCAGCCAACGTCTTTGTTCCGCGGATTACCGCCGGAATAATGTGTTTGCTTGCAATATCAATCATCGTACGGGCTTCAATATTCACCGCTTTTGCATAGGCTTCATATTTGATTTCCGCACGGGAATCCAGTTCCGCTCTTGTAAATACATGGAATTTTTCAAACATTTCCACGTTTTTATCCGCTACAAGCGCCGGAATCGCGTCCACCATGGACGGAAGATTCGGAAGCCCTCTTCTTTCCGCCTCTTTTACCCATTCTTCTGAATAACCGTTGCCGTTGAACACAATCTTCTGATGCTCCGTCGCATATTCCTTGATCAGATCATGTACAGCCTGTTCAAAGTCCTCCGACTGTTCCAGAATGTCGCAGGCATCGCAGAGAGCCTCTGCCACAATCGTATTTAATACGATATTCGGCGCAGCCGCAGAATCTCTGGAGCCGAGCATACGAAATTCAAATTTGTTACCTGTAAAGGCAAACGGTGAAGTTCTGTTCCTGTCTGTCGCGTCCTTATTCAGACCCGGAAGCGCTTTGACGCCTGTCTGAAGCTTTCCGCCTTTAATACTGTGTGTCGCATTTCCAGAAATAACAAGCTGTTCCAGCACATCCTCCAACTGTTCTCCAAGGAAGACGGAGATGATTGCCGGCGGCGCCTCGCTGGATCCAAGTCTGTGGTCATTTCCCGGATCTGCCGCAGACTCTCTTAAAAGGTCCGCATGTCTGTCTACAGCTCTGAGCACACAGAGAAGCATCAGAAGGAACTGAATATTCTCATGAGGTGTTTTTCCCGGATCCAGAAGATTTTTCCCGTCATCGGTTGTCAGAGACCAGTTGTCATGCTTTCCTGATCCGTTCACTCCCGCGAACGGCTTCTCGTGAAGCAGGCAGTGAAGTCCCTGCCGTTCCGCTACCTTTTTCAACGTCTCCATAATCAGCTGGTTGTGGTCAACCGCCACGTTGCACTCTACATAAATCGGAGCCAGCTCGTGCTGGGCCGGAGCAACTTCATTGTGCTGTGTCTTTGCAGTCACGCCCAGTCTCCAGAGCTCCTCATTGACTTCTTTCATAAATGCCGCGATCCTGGCGCGGATGCTTCCGAAATAATGGTCATCCAGCTCTTGTCCTTTCGGAGGCATTGCTCCAAAAAGTGTACGGCCTGTAAATACAAGATCTTTTCTTTTCAGATATTTTTGCCGGTCTACAAGGAAATATTCCTGCTCAATGCCGACCGACGGCTTTACGCGCTTTGACGTCGTATTTCCGAACAGGCGCAGAAAGCGCAGTGCCTGTTTATTAATTGCTTCCATCGATCTGAGAAGCGGTGTCTTCTGATCCAGCGCTTCTCCGGTATAAGAGCAGAAAGCAGTCGGAACATAGAGAATACATCCATTTTCGTCTTTCTTCACAAACGCAGGAGACGTAGGATCCCATGCAGTATACCCGCGGGCTTCAAATGTAGCCCGAAGTCCTCCTGACGGGAAAGAAGATGCATCCGGTTCCCCTTTGATCAGTTCTTTTCCCGAAAAGCTCATCAGCACCTTTCCATTCGCCATCGGTGCAGAAATAAAGGAATCGTGCTTTTCCGCCGTGACCCCGGTAAGAGGCTGAAACCAGTGCGTATAATGTGTGGCTCCTTTTTCTATTGCCCATTCTTTCATCTCATGGGCAATCACATCCGCTGTAGCAATATCCAGTTCTTTTCCCTCTTCGATCGTCCGTCTCAGCTCTTTGTAAATCTTCTTCGGCAGACGCTCCTGCATTACGGTATCGTTAAATACATTTTCCCCGAAAATCTCTGCTACATTGATCACCTTTTTGTTGTCCTCCATGCTTTCTCCTCCATATTCTTTATACAGAAAAAGGCACTCCATACAAGTGGAATGCCTTTTATTCTCTTGTTTCGATTATTCAGCTTTTCCAACAGAGCCGAATAATTCCATTTTTTCTTTTACTTTTTCAACGATAGCTTCTGTACCCGGTTTTAATAATTTACGAGGGTCAAAGCCTTTCTTTTCTTTGTCTTTACCTTCTTCGATGTATTTGCGTGTAGCTTCTGCAAATACAAGCTGGCATTCTGTATTTACATTGATCTTTGCTACCCCAAGGCTGATTGCCTTTTTGATCATGTCATCCGGAATACCTGTACCTCCGTGAAGTACCAGCGGCATATCGCCTGTAAGTTCCTGGATTGCATCAAGAGTTTCAAAGCTCAGTCCCTGCCAGTTTTCCGGATATACTCCGTGAATGTTTCCGATTCCGGCTGCAAGCATGTCAACGCCGAGATCAGCGATCATCTTGCATTCCTGCGGATCTGCACATTCGCCGGCTCCGACAACACCGTCCTCTTCGCCGCCGATGGAACCAACCTCTGCTTCCAGAGACATTCCTTTTTCCTTGCAGATGGCTGCAAGCTCTTTTGTCTTGGCTACGTTCTCCTCGATCGGGTAGTGAGAACCGTCAAACATAATGGAAGAAAAACCTGCTTCGATGCATTTCTGGCATCCTTCGTAAGTACCGTGGTCTAAGTGAAGTGCAACCGGAACTGTGATTTTCATCTCTTCCAGCATGCCGTTAACCATTCCGACTACTGTTTTAAAGCCTGTCATGTATTTTCCGGCACCTTCGGACACACCCAGGATAACCGGGGATTTTGTCTCCTCTGCCGCTGTCAGAATCGCTTTTGTCCATTCCAGGTTGTTAATATTGAACTGACCTACTGCATAATGTCCTGCTTTTGCTTTTTTTAACATTTCTGCTGCTGATACTAACATAATTTTTCCTCCACTTCTCTAAGATATGACCCCCAGGGGAATCGAACCCCTGATTCCACCGTGAGAGGGTGGCGTCTTAACCGCTTGACCAGGGGGCCATGTGCCAGTGAAGAACACGTCTGTGTTACCTCACTTGCTTATTGTATACTATTTTCCCGAAATATACAAGTCTTTTTTTTCGTTATTTTCATCATTATTTTCAGACAATTCTTCGTACGGATGGTGAATCAGCTCCTGGGCCTTTTCTTCCGGAACCATAATACAGAGTTCCTGCTGTCTGTTTTTGATCCGTACCCTGTCAAATTCCCCTCCGAATTCTCCGTCCAGCGTCCATGGAATCTCTTCAAGGGACTCAAAAGTTATTGTTTTTGCTTTGATATTATAAATATAGGTGGAGTTTTTCTCCTTGCTCATCAAAGCGGCGACAATGCTCTGAAGCTCTAGAAGATTTTTCGGTGATCTGATAAGGGTTGCTTCAAATTCTCCGTCGTCAAACTCCACTTCGTGGCCGAACATATTGCGGAACCCTCCCATGGATCTGGAATTTGTCACGGAACAGAATAGAAAATCATCCTCGATCTCTGTCTCATCGTATGTCACCTTGACATGATAGGACGGAATATCAAACAGCCGTTTCGCACCTTCCAGCAAGTATGCCAGATGTCCGAGCATGTTCTTCATTTCCTGCTTCGTCTGATAGGAGACGTCGGTAAACAGACCGAAGGCCGCCACATACACGAAATAATCATCGTTGAACTGGCCGATATCACAATGAAACGGCTTGCCGTTGACCGCTGCGTCAGCCGCGCTCAAAAGATCTTTTGGAATATGAAGACTGTTCGCAAAATCGTTGGTCGTACCTGTTGGAATGTATCCGACCGGTATCCTGCTTCCCCGCTTCATCATTCCGGTAACAACTTCATCCAGTGTTCCATCCCCACCGCTGCACACGACGATATCATAATCCTCTTTGAATTTCATGACTTTTTTGTATGCATCGTGATAACTCTGTGTCGGATAAATCACAACTTCACATCCGCTTTTTACGAACAGATCCACGATGTCAGATAATTTCGGCTTCAAAAGCCCTTTTCCTGCATTGGGATTATAAATAAATAAAATCTTTTTCATCTCCTGCTGCCACCTTTACTAAAACCTCTTGCCTGTTTGCTGAAACGACAGGAAAAGGATGTTAACCTTCTTGACCGGCAACACCCTTCTCATTCTCTCCTGTTTCTATGTATGTCACGGAACTATCTTGCATGTTCCAGGAACTTCTCAATGCCATTTGCTGCTGCTTCTTCGTCGACGCCTTCTGCAACCACCGTCAGATCTTCGCCCCCGCTTAATTTCAGGCTCATCATGCCCATAATGCTTTTCGCGTTGATCTTCTTGCTGCCGATCTCAATGAACACACGGCTTTCATACTGACTTGCCTCCTGTACAAGCAAAGCGATCGGTCTTGCATCCAATCCGTCGTCACATTTGATCTTCAATGGTTTCTTAATCATTTTGTACCTCCTTGAACTCCATTTGCTTTTCTTAACTTCTCAGCAATTTCGCCTAGACGGCGCAGCCTGTGGTTGACTCCGGACTTGCCAACCGGTTCCGGCATCAGCTCTCCAAGCTCTTTCAATGTCGCTTCCGGATACTGCAGACGGGCCATGGCCATATCCCTCAATCCATCGGAAAGCTTTTCAAATCCCATATGATCTCTGATATATTCGATATCTTCCATCTGCTTGACTGCAGCGGACACGGTCTTCTGAATATTGGCGGTTTCACAGTTCACCTTACGGTTTACCGAGTTCCGCATCTCTTTCAGAATCCGGATGTTCTCAAATTCCATAAGGGCAACCGGCGCATCCATCACATTCAGTGCAAGTGAGATCTGAGTGCCTTCTTTTAAATACACGACAAACGACTTCTTCCGTTTCACCACTTTTGCGTCCATCTCAAAGCCATGCATCATCTTCTGAAGAAGAGTTGCCTTTTCCCCGGACGCACATACAATTTCAAAATGATAAGATTTGTGCGGGTCACTCATGGATCCCGCTGTCAGAAAGGCTCCTCGAAGGAATGCCCTTTTGCAGCACCCGTTCTGGAAAACGAGACTGCTCACTCCGGAAAATCCCGCCTGTTTTTCTGGATCCCTGACAAGCTTTGCCGCCTGCTGAATTCTGTCGGTATGTTTCCGGCCTCCTACTGTTATCAAATATAAAATACTTTTTTTGTCCTGATTTCTACGGATAGAAATTTCAGCCTTTATATTAAACGCTTTTTCCAATAATGTAAAGTACTTTCTTGCAACTGCAATATTTTCCGTGCTGAGCCTTAAGTATGTCTGCTCCCCTTCTTCCAGAGATGCTCCGGCCGAAAAACACAGAATTGCCGCGCATTCTGCAATCTGGCAGTGTCTTGCGCTGCTTATCTGTCCTGCCAGCTCCTCCTTTACCTTTCCTGAAAATGACATCTTTATATTCCTTTCACCCGGGCATCCTTTTCAATGTCCCTGTGCTCGATCTTCAGCCCGTATCCTTCTTCCTGTTCCAGGGCATAGTACAATGCGTTGGCAAGCGTGACAGACCTGTGTTTGCCTCCGGTACACCCGATCGCAATGACAAGCTGGTTTTTTCCCTCCGCCACATAGTTCGGAATCAGAAACTGTACCATGTCCGTCAGTTTATCGAGAAAAATCCTTGCAGTTTCGCTGTTCATTACATAGTCCCTGACCGGAGCATCATTTCCGCTCATCGGGCGCAGCTCCGTAATATAGTACGGATTCGGAAGAAACCGTACATCAAACACCAGATCCGCATCCCCGGGAATTCCATATTTGAAACCAAAGGAGAGTATCGTCACATACAGATTTTTATAGTTTTTGTTCTCCACAAAAATCTTATGGATTTCGGCGCGAAGCTCTCTTGTAAGCATCTGGCTTGTATCAATGATATAGTCCGCCTGCTGTTTCAGAAACACAAGCCGCCTTCTCTCTTCGTCAATGCCTTTATCCACCCTGCCCTCGCCGGCAAGCGGATGGCTCCGTCTCGTCTCCTTATACCGTTTGATCAATGCCTGATCCGAAGCGTCAAGAAACAGGATTTCGAATTTTACGCCCTTTTCTCTCAGCTTTTCCAAAGTCTCCTGAAGCTGTACAAATTTCTGACTGCTTCGGATATCAATTCCAAGCGCCACCTTCGTGTATTCTGATCCCGGGAGGATCAGCATCTCCATAAATTTCGGCAGAAGCGGGACCGGCAGATTATCCACGCAGAAATATCCTACATCTTCCAGCATCTTAAGCGCTGTTGATTTGCCCGCTCCCGAAATGCCCGTCACAATTACAATCCGCATATTTCATACCGCCTTTTCTTTCTTGTGTCTCTTATCTTTCGTCCCGTCTGTCCCTGAATTCCCCAATCCTTCTTACTTCCGGCTCCAGCCTGACACCGAATTCCCGGTATACCCGGTCCGATACTTCCTGCATCAAACGGTTCACATCCTCAGCTGTAGCCCCGCCTTTATTGATCACGAAACCGCTGTGCTTTTCCGATACCTGCGCTCCTCCGACCGTAAATCCCCGAAGACCCGCATCCTGAATCAGTTTCCCGGCAAAATATCCTTCCGGTCGCTTAAATGTGCTCCCTGCGCTCGGGTACTCCAGAGGCTGCTTGGTAATCCTTCTCTGCTTGAAATCCTCCATTTTCATAAGGATCTCCTCCCTGCTTCCTTTTTCCAGACGGATGCATGCCTCCAGCACAATGCAGCCACGCTTCATCACGGCGCTTGTCCGGTATCCGAATTCCAGTTCATCCTGTGAAAGGACAATCGTATTTCCGTCCCGGTCAAGAGCCGTCACCTGTACAATAACATCTTTCATCTCCCCGCCGTAGGCTCCCGCGTTCATGACCGCAGCTCCTCCGATCGTTCCGGGAATTCCGGATGCAAACTCAAATCCGGCAAGTTCATTCTCCAGTGCCGCTGCCGCAATCTGGCTCATCAGGGCACCTGCCTGTGCCCGGATTTGCTCTCCCCGGACTTCAATTCCCGACATTTCCCTGCCGATCGCGATAATGACACCCCGGTATCCGTCATCGCTCACCAGAAGATTACTTCCGTTTCCAACGATATAATACTGGACTCCCTCTTTTTTACAAAGCTCTGTCAGCTTTTTGATTTCTTCGCTGTCTGATGGTGAAACAAAGTAGTCTGCCGGCCCGCCGACCCTGAAAGTCGTATGTCTTGCCATCGGTTCCTGCTCTTTTACCCGCTCCGGTGCCGTACATCCACACAGTTTCTCATAAAATTCTCTGTTCATATTCATCTGCCTATTCTCCAAAATGTTCTTTCCATCATAGTCTGTTTCCATTTCATTGTCTTATCATACATCAAAGACTGTTCAAATTCAATGAACTCTTGCAAATTCAGAAAAAATACGATAGTATAGAAATCAGTATTATTTATCAAAAGGAGTGAACTTTTCTTGGACTCGAGTACAGTCATACAAATTGTAATTCTCATATGTTTACTGGCGTTTTCCGCATTCTTTTCTTCCGCGGAGACATCTCTTACTACGGCTAACAAGATCCGTATGCGTTCTCTGGCAGACGAGGGAAACAAGCGTGCAAAAATGGTGCTCTGGCTTTCCGAGCATTCCCCTCAGATGTTGACTGCCATCCTGATCGGAAACAATGTTGTCAATCTTTCCGCCTCATCCCTTACTACGAGTATTGCTTATCAATTCGGCGGCTCCGCAATTGTCGTCGCCAATGCAGCGATCACCATCCTGATCCTGCTTTTCGGAGAGATTACGCCAAAAACGACCGCGACACTGTATCCTGAAAAGATCTCTTTGATTTACGCGCCGATTGTCAAATTTTTTACCAGAATCATGTCACCGCTCGTTGCCCTGATCAATCTGCTTTCCAAAGCAGTACTTTTTCTTCTTCACATCGATGCGAATGCTCAGAGCCGTACCATGACGGAGACTGAACTTCGTACCATCGTAGATGTCAGCCACGAAGACGGCGTCATCGAATCCGAAGAAAAAGAAATGATCTACAATGTATTTGATCTTGGAGACGCCAAGGCAAAAGATGTCATGGTCCCGAGAGTCCATGTGACATTTGCCGATATCAACAGCACCTACGATGAACTGATCGAGATCTTCCGCGAGGATAAATTCACACGGCTTCCGATCTACGAAAATACAACGGACAACGTGGTTGGTACTATTAATATGAAAGATCTTCTTTTATATGACAACACAAAAGAATTTCATGTCCGTGATATTTTGCGGGACGCATACTTTACTTATGAATATAAAAATATCTCCGAGCTCCTTGTCGAAATGCGGGAGGCCAAATTCAACATCGCGATCGTTCTCGACGAATACGGCGAGACGGCCGGCCTCATCACACTGGAAGATATCCTCGAGGAAATTGTAGGGGAGATTCATGACGAGTATGACGAGGATGAAGAAGAGGACGTAAAAGAACTGGGAACTCATGAGTATATTGTAGAGGGCTCTACCAACCTGGATGACCTGAACGATGAGCTTGGGCTGAATCTGGAATCTGATGACTACGATTCTCTTGGCGGCTTTATCATCGAGCATCTCGACCGCCTTCCTGCTGCCGGTGACGAGGTCACGACTGCGGACGGCGTCCGCCTGGTAGTGGAAAAGCTGGATAAAAACCGTATCGAGAGTGTCCATGTCTATCTTCCTCCTCACTGGATCCATCCGGACAAAGAGGAAAACTGATAAATCAGAAAACAACAAAGCGCCGTTCCCGGATCTGCTCCGGCACGGCGCTTTGTTTATCTGTCAGTTTTCTTCTTCGTCTTTCACTTCCTCGCCCGCAAGCTTTAAAACAGAGCGGATTTCCGCCTCGCTCCTGTCCGTATAAAGGGCAAGTTCTTCCAGGGTAATCTTTCTGCCCATCTCTTCTTTGAGCTTTTTGATCTGTCTTTCCAGCTCGTCCACCTTCTCAACCATCTTCCGGTCTCTGACATGGACGTCTTTCTGCTCTTCCTGAAATGCCTCGATCCCCTCCTGTACCGCTTCCAGAATCTTTTCTTCGTCTTCTGTCTCCTGAAGCGCCAGCATCAGGCTGACATTTCCTTCCTGTACCAGATCCCCGAGAAAAACGCTCCCGTCATGGACAGATTCCGCGATCCCCAGTACTTTTTCCAGAAATTCGGAAAGTCCTTTTTGCTCTCCCTGCACTTCTCTTAACTCCATCTGATAATTGCGAAGATAGCGCTTTTCTTCCTCTGAATAGGATTTCTCCCTTTCCTCTTCTGTCAGAATTCTCCCATGCTTTCTTTCGTATCCTGATACGGCTACCTTCTGAGACAAAAGGTAGTCGTATACCAGCTCCATCTGTTCGTCGCTTAAATGGTCATCTTCAAAATATTTCTCGATTTCTTCTTTCCGGATCCTGTTATCCTGCCGCTTTGCCTCTTCCAGAATCCATCCAAGTTTTCCCTGAAATTCCAGTCTGTCTGCCATCTGTATTTCTCCTTTTCTTTTTCGTGCCGGTATCTGTCTTTATTCTGATACAATCACCGTCTGATATCCGGCCCGTTTCAGTGCCTGCTCGGTATCCGCTGCTTTGTCGACGGAAGCAAAATTTCCTGTCAACACTTTATAATATGGTCCCTCATGGCTGATAAAAGCCGGGAATTCATCTGCAATCAGTTCGTCCTTCAGCCTTTGTGCATTGTCCGGATTACGGAATGCACCGGCCTGAATGTGGTAGCGGGCCTCTTCTTCTGTTTCCTCCGTCTCTGTTTCCGGCGTCACCCCCGGCATTTCCTCCGGTTCACTGTCCAGGTCCATATCCGGGCGCTGCATCAGTGTATCAAGAATTCCCTCAGCGATTGCCAGAGCAATAGCGTCAAAATTCTCATCAAAAATCTGATTATCCGTGTCGGAATTGATAAATCCCAGTTCCACAAGAACGGCCGGCATCTTCGTCCGTTTCAGGACGACCAGATTCGGTCTTGCCTTCACTCCCAGATTCCGGAAACCGATTGTCTCCAGCTGGTCATTGATATCCTCGGCCATCTCATATTTGATTCCTGAAAGATCATATACGAGACTTTCCACCCCGGACACCGCATTGTCCACCGGGTAGGAATTCCGGTGGATCGAAATAAAATAATCCACTCCGGCCTCATTTGCTTTCATCGCCTTCTGATACGGTGTCTCGTAGATGTCTGTTGTCCGTGTGTACTGAACATCAATTCCCCGGTTTTCCAGAATCTCTCCCACCGCCAGTACCATCTGAAGTGCGTCATCTTTCTCCTGTCTTCCCTTGTAAACAGCACCCGGATCTCTTCCGCCGTGCCCTGCATCCAGCATAATCGAAACAGCCATAAAAGCTCCTGCATATGTCTTTTTTACATACATATGCAGGAGTCCTGTCCTACGTTCCCGTCTAATCCACGGCTCTTCTCTCTTCCGCCAGAATCAGGTTCGCATTCTGTCTTTCATAAGAATTCAACCGTACATTCCGGGAAAATTCATCCGCTGTGTAGAGCGGTTCATACCAGTCTTTGGATGAGAACCATTCGTCAAGATCTTCGGTTTCGAAGATTCTTCCATGTCTTGCAAAAATCTCATTTCGTCCAAGACGCAGTTCTGCTTTTGTCTTTCCCTCGAAGTCTTCTTCTGTCAGAAGCCGGCTGTCACTTTCCGGGAAAATATAATCCTCATCTTCCTCTTCTTCCTGAGGTCTTGTCCTGCTGTCAGCGTACTGATCCCGCTTCATCGTGCAGTCCATTGCCGCTGTCAGCCCTTCTGACTGTCCGCCCGAGGCCCTCTTTACGACAACCTTCAGAGCCTCATCCTGGAATTCGATGGTTCCTTCCATCCGGTTGTTATATTCGTCCGAAAAGGTAAAAGAGGCCGTTTTATCAGAAACAACGCCGGTCACGTCATTCGCTCCCCGGAATACATAATCCTCGTCGCTTCCGTAAGTTTTCCGGATATCAAATACAACTCTCTGGTCTGCGGCACTTTTGATTTCCACCTCGCAGATTCCGTCCGTCGACATCACTTCAGAGCCCGCATTCGCCTCGTCACACCAGTTTCCTTTATAGTCTGCCAGGCTCCAGGTATTCTTTTCCTCTTCTTCGTTCTGGTCAGTCTCTTCGTTTTTCTCCGTCTCATTGCGGGTGACAAGCTGCCCGAGATAGTTCCCTCCAACTGCGGCAAGTCCGATAATCACCGCTGCTGCAAGGATAATCATGGCGAACCATTTCCTGAAAAAAGACTTTTCTTCGTCCGGCTCATCCTGATCTTCGATATCAAGCTCTCCTTCCAGCTCTTCATAAAGCTTCCCAAGTCTTGCCTGGCGGATTTCTTCTTCCGCGTCTTCCCGCAGAAGTTCAAACATCAGGACCATCATATCCGAAGAAATGTCCACGTGCAGATATCCTGCCTGGGTACACATCAGTCCCAGCTCAATCCTTGCATATTCCAGAATTCCCTCCAGTTTCTCGGCCGGACACTTCCACAGACGGGACAGTTCTTCCATGCTCCATCCCTCATAGTAGTATGCCAGGCAGACCAGCCTCCCGGCTGTTCCTATTTTCTTGTAGCTGGATTTCAGAATCCGGACGATCTGCTGCCGCTCCGCTGTCGTCTCCGGAGCGCGCTGTCCCTCCCAGGAAGGCGCTGTCTTTTCTTTCTCCAGAATCATTCCTTTCTTTTTCTGGCATTCTCTCTCCCCGAGTTTATAGAGAACGGTATAAAGCCACTTTTCCATCTTCGCCGGATCCTGGAGCGTGCTGATAGTCCGGAACACGACAAGGTAGATCTGGCGGACCAGTTCTCTGGCTTCGCCGCGGTTTCCCATCATCAGTCTGGCACGAAAATAGACATCCGCACAGGTTTCTCTGTAGATCGTGCCGAATCCCTCGCTCTCGCCTCTCTTTGCCTTCTCCACTGCCAACTTCAAACTTTCTTTCATATCTGCTCCCACTCAACTTTCCATGCATTGTTTTTCAGCCATTTCCTGCGGTTCCGGTAATCCGGCATTATTTCCTCCACCCGGTTCCAGAAAGCCGAGGAATGGTTCATCTCCTTCAAGTGACACAGCTCATGAACCACCACATAGTCAATAATCTTCTGCGGCATCATGATCAACCTCCAGTTGAAATTCAAATTTCCAAGGCTGCTGCAGCTGCCCCATCTTGTTTTCTGTGCCTTGATAGTCACTTTGTTCGGGCTCTCCCCGATCTTTGCGGCAAACACCTTCACCCGGCTTTCAATATTTTCTTTTGCCCGGATCCGGTACCATTTTTCCAACTGCTCTTTCCGCTTCTGAGGTGTTGCTGCTGTCTGATCTATCAGCAGCTGTCCGTCTCTCTGCCATACAGTCTCACCTTCTGATTTCTTTATCGAAAGCTTCAACGGCTCTCCCAGATAATAAAAGACGCTGCCGTCCTGAAACCGTTTTTCCATCCATTCTCTACGGCTCTTTTCGATCTTTTCCAGCTGCTCTTTGACCCATGGAGCCTTTTCTTTTAAAAATCTGCGGATGGCTGTTTCCGGCATCCGGTACGGTGCTTTTACCCGCACTTTCCCTCCGGAAAGAATGGCCACCTCAATTGTTTCCCTCTTTCCTCTCTGCAGGTCATAAAAGACCGCTCCCGTCTGTCTGTCATAAAAGCAGCGTCTCATGTTGTATCCCCCAATCAAGAAATATAAAGATATCCCCTTATCTCATATTATCTTATGTTTCCCCGCTTTACGCAACAGATTCTTTCGATTTTCGTTCTTTTCTGCGTAATATAAACGGCGTATCAGTCCTGTCTCCCAATAACTGATACGCCTCTGCGTTTATGGATTCCTATTCATTATCAGAGCTTTCCGATGTCACTTTTGCTTCATCCCAAAGCCAGGAAATCACTTTTTCATTTAATGCCTGTTCTTTCAGTTCATCTTCCGAATACTGCTCTTTCAGCTCATCCGCTGTCATCTGCTGTGCCTGCGCATTCTGTTCTACCCACTCATCAATCTCGTCGTCGGATACGGTAATGTTCTCCTCCCCGGCAATCAGATCCAGCACTTCCTGCTGTTTGACATACTCTTTGACCTGTGTATCTATCTCTTCATTAAATGCTTCCTCGTCCATCCCCATGTACTGTTCCAGAAAATCCGCATACTCCATATTTAAAGAAGTTGCGATCTGCTGGTACTGCTCTTTCATAAGGCTGGTATATTCTTCTACTTTATCCTCCGGATATTCTTTCAGCTCTACATTCTCCATCAGAGCGTCAACAATCTCCGTCTGTCTCTGTGTCTGATCCTGTACCTCGGCCTGACTTTCCAGGATATCCCTGATTTCTTTCTTATAATCATCCACTGTTGTGTCTTCGCCCTTCACCATGGTGACAAACTCATCATTCAACTCCGGAAGGGAAACTTCTTCGATCTTTGTCAGTGTGATTGTAAATACCGCATCTTTTCCGGCCAGATCAGGGTTATTCTCGTACGGGTCCGGGAATGTCGTATTGACATCAAAGGTTTCCCCTGTTGTATGACCTACAATTCCATCCTCAAATCCATCAATATATCCGCCCGCTCCAAGTTCGAGCTGCTGTCCGGATGCCGTGCCTCCGTCAAAGGCAACTCCGTCAATCGCTCCGGAATAATCGATCGTAACCATATCTCCCTCCTGAGCAGCCCGGTCTGTAATCTCCGTATAGGTCGCATAATTCTGCCGGATCTGTTCGATCTGGGAATCCACGGTTTCGTCGTTCACTTCCGTCTCTGTGATCTCGCTGACTTCCAGGTCTGTATATCCATTAATTTTGACATAATCATTTTCGATTTCCTTCGGTCCGCATCCGGCCAGCAGGGATACAGCCGCAATCATACATACTCCTGCAGCCAGAGCCTGTTTCCTTTTATTATTCATACTCCTGTCTCCTTTATTATCATCTCTTTCCAGTTATATCATACTTCCGTTCTCTTGACAAGCCGTCCTTTTCCCGCTTCTATTCAGCCTCTTTTCCTGCTTCCCGGACAAACATTCCGTGAATGTCAAAGGCATGGTTCATCGGTCCGCTGCCCTTTCCCAGATCCAGCATGGCTCCCAGCGCTCCGGATATGTAAGTTTTTGCCCGTTCCACCGATTCCTCCATGGAAAAGCCCTTTGCCAGATTGGAGGCAATAGCGCTTGACAATGTGCACCCGGTTCCATGGGTGTTCGGGTTGTCGATCCGCTTTCCGTAAAACCAGCGACAGACACCGCCCTGACATAGCAGGTCATTGGCATCATTTAACTGATGGCCTCCCTTGACCAGTACAGCCAGATGGTACGTTTCACTGATCTTCTGTCCGGCACAGATCATATCCTCTTCTGTGCAGATCCGCATCCCGGAAAGAACCTCCGCCTCCGGAATGTTTGGTGTCAGGATGTCCGCCTCCGGGAGAAGACATTCCTTTAAGGTTTCTACTGCATCTTCGCTGATCAGTCTTGCCCCGCTTGTCGCTACCATCACCGGATCCACCACAATATTTTCAGCCCTGTATTCCTTTAGTTTGTCTGCAATAGCCCGGATCAGTTCCGAAGACGAAACCATGCCGATCTTTACCGCGTCCGGCCGGATATCAGTAAAAACACAGTCCAGCTGCTCCTTTAAAAACGCAGGAGAAACCTCCATGATATCTTTCACCCCGGTCGTATTCTGTGCAGTCAACGCAGTCACCGCACTCATGGCGAACACACCGTTTGCAGTCATGGTTTTGATATCCGCCTGAATCCCCGCACCTCCACTGGAGTCACTTCCCGCAATTGTCAATGCTGTTCTCATTTTCCACACGTCCTTTCTTTTTTCGCCGCATTCCCGCCTGATTACCGAGCAGATGCCTGCTGCAAAAACAATTCCACATCCCCGTACTCCGTCAGAAATATATCCGCCTCGGATTTTAAGGTGTCCAGATCTTTTCTGCTTGCCCGGTCATAAACCGCCACCGTCCGGAAGCCTGCCCTCTTCGCGGTCAGAAGTGCATGGCAGGTATCCTCAAATACCCACGTTTCTTCCGGTCTTGTACCAATTTTTTCTGCTGCCTCCAGATAGATCTTCGGATGATTTTTCCCCTGTCCCACTTCCGAACAAGTCAAAATATCCTGAAACAGATCCAGCACCGAAAGTCTTCGAAATGCAGCTTCCACATTTTCTCTTCCGCTCGAAGTTGCAACAGCCATCGGAATCCCCGCTTTCCGGAATTGTTCCAGATACCGCCGGACTCCCGGCTTTAATTCTGCCTTCTCCGCATAAAATGTCCGGATCATCCCGTTGACTTCCTCTACCACCCGGACGGCCGTCTTCGGAAGATCATACTCCCGGATCAGATAGTCTGCTGCCTGCTCAAGACTCATCGGAAACAAAATTTCCCGAAGCCCCGGTTTCCCTTCCCGTCCCTGGCTTTTCAGATAAAGTTCGCCGATCTCTTCCCAGACCGGCATCGAATCAAGCAGGACTCCGTCCACATCAAAAATAACTCCCTTGATCATTCTTTAATCATCTCTTCCACACTCTTTTTTAACTCTGCCGCCGCTGTCCTGATATCCCTGCTTGCAAAAATCGCGCTGATCACAGCCACACCGCAGATACCGCTGCCTTTCAGCTCCATCACATTTTTTCTGCTGATACCTCCGATGGCAATGACCGGAATCCGGACCGCCCTGCAGATTTCCTTTAATACTTCATGGCTTACCTCCGTGGCATCCGCCTTGGAGCCCGTCGGGAACACGGCTCCCACTCCAAGGTAATCCGCGCCGTGCTGCTCCGCTTTTTTTGCCTGCTCCACAGTCTGGGCAGAAACACCAATAATCTTGTCCGGCCCAAGCCGCTTTCTCACATCTTCCGCTTCCATGTCTTTTTGACCGACATGAACCCCGTCCGCACCAATCTCCTCTGCAATCTTCACATTATCATTGATGACAAACGGCACCTGATATTCCCGGCACAATTTCTGAATTTCTTTTGCTTCCTCAAGAAATGTCTCCTCATCCAGATTTTTCTCTCTTAACTGGATAAAGGTTGCTCCCCCTTCCAGCGCTTCTCTCACCTGCTCTGTCAGCGTCTTACCATTCAGCCAGCTCCGGTCTGTCACCGCATAAAGAACAAAATCTTTTCTATCGCACTTCATAAACAGCTCCTTTCTCCAGGTCCTCCCCGGTCATATTGTAGATAGCATCGATAATCCGGTTCCGGTAGGTGGCATTTCCATCCCCATCCTCCATCCGCTTCCACGCCGTCTCTCCGGCAAGTCCCATCACACAGACTGCCGCTGCCGCCGCATCAAGCGGATGCTCCGGATTCGCTGTCAGATATGCCGTCATCATACCCGAAAGCTGGCATCCGGTTCCGGTGATTTTGCCCATTTCCGGACGACCATTGCGAATCACGTAACACCTGTCTCCATCGGTGACCAGATCAATCGCTCCGGTCACAGCTATGATACATCCCTCTTTCTTCGCAAACGATTTGACAAAAACGATACTCTCCTCCAGATTCTCCTCCGTCACGGCATCCGCAATATCCGCGTCTACCCCCTTTGTCGTTCCGCTCCCAAGATAAAGCGTCTTGATCTCCGAGATGTTTCCACGAATCACAGTGAGCTTCAGTTCCTCCATCAGCTTCAACGCCGTATTCGTCCTGAACACACTCGCTCCCGCCCCCACCGGATCCAGAAGCACCGGGTGGGATAACGCATTCGCCCGCTTCCCCGCACGGACCATCCCGTCAATACTCGTCTTGTGCAGCGTACCAATATTAATATTCAGACCACCGCAGATTGAAGTAATATCCTCCACATCCTCCGGCTCATCCGACATGATCGGACTTCCACCACACGCCAGCAGCACATTCGCCACATCATTCACCGTCACATAGTTCGTAATATTATGCACAAGCGGCATCAAACCTCTCACATTCTCAAGAAACTCCTTCAATATCCTCCACTCCTTTCGCATCATCGGGGACGTGTACCTGTGCACCGGAACCCGTCCCCGATGAAAAAAATCTGATAATTCAAGTTTTGTCTTATTTTATGCGGGTTTCGGGGATTTTTTTGTCATTTACGTCGTGTACCTGTGCATCGGAACACGTCCCCAAAAATACGTAAGTTCTACAGAAGTGGTGAGAACAGTCTGGAGATCTGTTCCCGGATGCGGATGGACAGGCCGCGTTGTCTGTAGGTTTCTTCTGTCACCTCTTTGCAGACGAGGAGGTCGTTTTCGAATGCGTCTTCCAGTTTTTTTGCTGTTCCTTCGCTGTAGATGGTGGCGTTGACTTCGAAGTTGAGCTGAAAGCTGCGGATGTCCATGTTGGCGGTCCCGACGCAGCTGACCAGGCCGTCAACAGTCATGGTCTTTGCGTGGAGAAATCCGTTCTGGTATGTGTAGCATCTTGCTCCTGCGGCGGCCATTTCGCCCAGATAGGAGTAAGTTGCCCAGTAGACAAACGGGTGATCCGGTTTGCACGGGATCATAATCCTTACATCAACTCCGGATTTAGCCGCGATTTTTAAGGAGTCCAGAATCGGCTGGTCCGGTATGAAATACGGGGTCTGGATGTAGATGTACTTTTCGGCCATCTGAATCATCTTTAAGTAGTTATCCCGGACGCTGTCGTATTTGGAGTCCGGTCCGCTGGATACAATCTGTACGAGAGACCTTCCGTCTCTCTCATATTCCGGAATTTCAAAAAGCCGGTCCTGAAGGAAAAGATTTTCCTTGGCCGCGTAGTTCCAGTCCAGTACAAAGCGGACAGCAAGGGATGTCACTGCGGATCCTTCGATACAAAGATGGGTGTCTCTCCAGTATCCGAATTTCTTCGTATCAAGCCCCAGATATTCTCTTCCGATATTAAATCCCCCTACAAATCCGACTCTGCCGTCAATGACCGCAATCTTTCTGTGGTTCCGGTAATTGACGCGCAGCTGCAGCTGACCCAGAAATGCCGGGAAAAACTCTGCCACCTGGACGCCGGCCTTTTCGAGACGTCTCCAGGAACGTTCCCTCATTTTCCGGCAGCCCATACTGTCAAAAAGCACCCGGACTTCAACACCTTCCTGTACTTTTCTTGTCAGTACTTCTTCAATTTCCTGCCATAGTTCGTCATTCCGGATAATATAATACTGCAGATGAATGTAATTTTTCGCCCCGTTCATTTCTGCGATCAGGGCATCGAATTTCTCCCTGCCGTCCGTGTAAATCCGAATGTCATTGTTATCTGTCAGCACTGCTTCGGCCGCATTGAGGTTATAAAGAATCAGGCTCTGGAACCGCTCCATCTCCGGGGTTTTCAGTCTCAGCTTCCTCCGGTAGATCGATTCCTCCTGGCGCCTCACCGCGTACTTGATCTCATCTTCAATCTCTTTCATCTTGAACATTTTACTTTTTCTATAGTCCTGTCCCACCACAAGGTACAGGATAAAACCGACAATCGGAATAAAGTAAAGGACTAAAAGCCATGTCCAGACCGCTGTCGGATTTCGTCTTTGAAAGAAAATAATAATGATCGATAAAATGATGTTGATGAATACGAGGTTGTCCAGTATCCAAAGAGCTGCGTCTTTTGTTAATTCGAATATTATTTCCATATACTTTTTCCTCCTCGATTCCTGCTCTTATTATACTTGCAGGGGAAAAAAGATGCAACCCGCCTGCAAACTACTTGCGCTTCCCCAAAAACAATGCTACAATACAACATGTGTAACAAAAGATTGGAGGAGAGTAATTAAGATGAGTCCGTTTTTTATCGTATCACTCGTGATTCTTGTTATTCTGGTCATCGCTCTGATCGTCCTTTATTTTCTTGGAAAGCGCGCTCAGAAGAAGCAGGCGGAACAGCAGGAGAAGATCGATGCCATGGCTCAGACAGTTTCCATACTCGTCATAGACAAGGGCCGTATGAAGCTGAAAGATGCCGGTTTTCCATCTATCGTAATGGAAAGCACGCCGAAATATTTACGCCGGTCCAAGGTTTATGTCGTTAAGGCAAAAGTCGGGCCGAAGATCATGACATTTATGTGTGATGATAAGGTTTACCCGCTTGTTCCTGTGAAAAAAGAAGTCAAAGCTACCGTGAGCGGTATTTATATTACAGGAGTAAGAGGTGTCAGAGGGCCTCTGGAAGCTCCAAAGAAGAAAAAAGGATTTTTTGCAAGAGCTAAGGAAGCAGCCAGGGAAGAGGCTTCCAAGAATTCATCAAAATCAAAAAAGAAATAAGACAGCATAAAGAGTGCGGAATATTTCATCCGCACTCTTTTTCTGTCTCTTTTTCTATTAATGATTCCGGACTCTCCGGTATCTTCTTTCGTTTTCCCCTTCCGGAAAACTATGCATTTTCCCGGTCAAGGAAAATCGGATTGCTCCATGCAGTCTTTCCGTATCGGTCAGTACATTTTACCCTCACATATTTCTCATGTCCTTTAAGGACATATTCGCCGCTTTCCACTGTCTCGTCCACAGATCTGCATACAATTGATGTCCCGTCGTTAATACAGTTGCCTGCGATGAAATCGATCCTGTACACCGGGCTTGAGCTGACATATGCTTTTCCGTCCCGGATTCCCCAGTCGTAGATTTCCGGTCCTGAGGATGAATAATAATTTCCTGCCAGCATGTTTTTTACAATCGCTTCGTGGGAAAGTTCCTCTGCCTTTACAACGATATATCCGCCGCAGGCGTCTTCCACAATCCCGTCATTATGATTGTCATCGGATGCAAAGGCAAAGATCTGTTTTCCTTCCCGCAGCATGACATCCCAGTATGTCTCATCATATCCGGTGGCACTTTCATTTACCGTGCCGTAATTATAGATTTCCATCGCCCAGATTCCTTTTGTATGGATGAATTCTTCCTCCCGCACTCTGGACCAGATCGGATGATTGTAGGTCGCGATCATTCCTCTGGACGTCATCTCATCCGCCAGTTTCTGCGCAGCTTTCGCTCCATCCCAGTCTCCGTAATATTTGTCCACCGGATGGATTTCCATATGCTTGTACGGCTCTTTTGTGGCCTGTTTCTGCATTTCTTTCGTGCCGAGAATTCCATGGATGTGATGCACCTTCGGTCTGAGTTTCGATCCTTCTGACTCATAGAGCACGGCAGAGGCCTCAAGCCCCGGAAGGATAATAAAGTCCTCACAGTCAAATTCGTCCCTGTAATCGGTATAACGATCGTGTTCGGAAAAGCAGAGGAAATGATACCCGTGCTCCCGGAACAGTTTCACCGACTCCGCCGGTGTCAGATGGCCGTCAGAATTGACCGTGTGGCTGTGAAGGTTTCCTTTGTACCAGTTTCCACTTTCTGCAAATCCCGGTACGTTCAGTGACAGGATCCGTGCCTCTTCCAGATACTGCCTGCGCATCTCTTCCGGCACCAGGCTTCCTCCGGTCGCCCAGACGATCTGTACGGCGTTTCCCATCACCGGCTCCAGCCCGTGTTCCTTCACATACTTCTGAAATTCCTCCTGTGCTGCCATCGCTGACACTCCTGCAAATCCGGCGCAGGCGCTCGGCTCCAGGAAAATCTCTTCCGTATCCATCAAAAGCTTCATATACTGAAGAAGTTTCCGGTCTTCCACTGTCACTTCGCCGCTTAATACACGTTCCATCATCTTTCCCGCAAAGGCAGACGGACGTCCTACCGCAAGTCCGTCGGCATCGGTCTTTCCTGTCAGTCCGATATCCTGAACCGCAATCTCATTGTGCAGTCCGGATGCCATACCAAGCAGCATACAAGGAGCCTGCACCGGCTCCGCGAAGAAACAATGCACCGCATCGCCAAACACCCATTTGAGTCCCGCCGTAATGCCGCCCGGCGCTCCGCCGACTCCGCATGGAATATAGACAAAGAGCGGATGCTCCTTATCTACGACAATCTTCTGTTCATCCAGCTGCTCTTTCAGCCGTTTTCCTGCTGTCGCATAGCCAATGAAGAGTGTTCTGGAATTTTCATCATCCACAAAATAGCTGTTTGGGTCCTGATCCGAGAGCGCCCTTCCCTGTCTGACCGCTTCTCCGTAGTCCTGCTCATATTCCCTGACTTCGACGCCGAACTTCCGAAGAAGCTGTTTCTTCCATTCTTTTGCATCCGCAGACATATGAACAATGACCCGAAATCCGAGAACTGCACTGATAATACCGATGCTGAGCCCCAGATTTCCTGTGGATCCCACCTGAATCGTATACTTCCGGAATACTGCACGATTCTCTTCCTCTCCAAGAACCGCGTAGCTGTCGCCATCTTTCAACATACCGTGCTTCACCGCAAGATCCTCCGCATATTTCAGCACCTCATAAATCCCGCCCCTTGCCTTGACGGAACCTGCAATGGCAAGATGGCTGTCTTCCTTTAAGAGCAGTCTTCCGGCAACAGCGCTTCCGGTCTTTTCTTCCAGCGCCGCCTTCATCTTCGGGATTTCCTCAAGAGGGGACTCGATGAGTCCTCCCCGGTCTTTCGTCTCCGGGAAATACCTGAGAATCAGCGGTGCAAACCTCTCCAGTCTTGCCCTTGCACCCTCAATCTCTTCCGGCCGGACATCAAAAGTTTCTCCAGCATCATCCCAGCATTCTTTTTTCGGATTGATCCACGCTGTTTCCTCTGCTCGTGCAAGCTTTTCTACGACCGGATTTTCACCAATCCTATCTTTGATCTTTTCCATGCTTTTTCCTCCATGCAATATGAGACATGAACTCCTGAATGATTCCTGCTGCCGCGATGGCAGTGATTCCCGAACCGTCAAATGCGTTTGCCACTTCTACCACATCGTATCCCACAACATCCAGATCTTTTAAGCCATGCAGGATCTCCAGCGTCTCCCAGGTGGAAAATCCGCCCGGCACCGGTGTACCGGTTCCCGGAGCAAATGCCGGATCCAGGAAATCGATATCAAATGTCAGGAACACTTTCTTTCCGCCAACCCTGCTTTTGATCCGGTCTATGACCTCCTGTGCACTCATGTGGTGCATCGTAAGAGCATCGATGGACTCGTACCCGAGATTTGCGGAATTCTGCGCGTCCTCCGGTCCGTAAAGCCCTTCCCTGATTCCTACCTGAATGGAGCAGGACGGATCCACCAGCCCTTCCTTTGCCGCATGGTAAAACGGTGTACCGTGGCTGTACGGTTTTCCGAAGTATTCTTTGATCGTATCATAGTGGGCGTCAAAATGAATCAGCGCCACCTCTCCGTGTACATCCTTGCATGCCCGAAGTTCCGGCAGCGTCACACTGTGATCTCCTCCTATTACAATCGGAACGGCTCCGCTTTCAAAGAGTGTTCTCATCTGCGCATGCACCTTGTCAAAAGTCTCCTCCACATACCCCGGCACCGTCGGAAGATCGCCGTAGTCCACTCCCCGGCATTCCCCGAAAATATCCACTTCCAGAACGGGATTATACGGTTTGGCCGCCAGAGAAGACATCTCCCTGACTGCGGCCGGGCCAAATCTGGCCCCTGCACGGTAAGTCGCACAGGTATCGAACGGAATTCCTGCCACGACAAAGTCCGCATCCTGAAGATCCGTGTCATTCTCCATTCTCATAAAGGTCTGAATCCCTGAAAAACGCGGGATTTCGAGCGAATTGACGATTCCATGTTTCATAGTCGTTTTTGTTCCTTTCTGCTAAATTCTGATGCAGTTGTGATCTGCTACAGACAGACGAAGTTTCTGTCCGTTTTCAAAAAGTACCTTACTCCTGAAGAGTACGTCTACTTTCATTTTAACACCATTTACGTTAATATTATACTGCAAAACGTTTCCTTTTGGTGTATTATCAATAATTACACCGTCAAATGTATAGTCTGTCTCTTCCGACGGATCTGTTACAATCTGAATCGTTTCCGGGCGGATTGCGATTCCGTTTTCAGATGCAATCTTCTTTTCGGTTACAGCTGCAAACTGCTCCCGGGAAAGAATATTATAGTTACCGATGAATGCCGCTGCAAACTGGCTTACCGGAGATGTATACATGGTAATCGGATCGCTGGACTGTTCAATGCGTCCCTCATGGAAGAGGTGGATCGTATCAGACATTACCATCGCCTCGTCCTGATCATGGGTTACGAAAATACAGGTCAGTCCCAGATCCTTGTGAATCTGCTTGATGCTGTTCTGCAGAGACTTCCGAAGCTTCGCATCGATGGCGCTTAACGGCTCATCCAGAAGCAGAACCTTTGGCTGCTGCACGATACTTCTCGCAAGCGCCACTCTCTGCTGCTGTCCTCCGGAAAGATTTTCCGGATAGGCCTTTTCCTTTCCTTCCAGCTCCACGATCTGAATCGCAGAATCCACTTTCGCCTTGATTTCTTCTTTACTTTTCTTCTGCATTTTCAGACCGAAGGCAATGTTTTCCTCCACCGTCATATTCGGAAAGAGGCTGTAGTGCTGGAACACCATTCCGATGTTTCTGTCTTTTGGTTCCAGATTCGTAATGTCTTTTCCATCCATGATGATCCGACCGGAGCTGATCTCTTCGAGTCCGGACAGACACCTAAGAAGCGTACTTTTTCCGCATCCGGAAGGTCCGAGCAATGTCACAAACTGTCCTTTTTCAATGTTCAGGCTGATATCCTTCAATACCTGGTTTTTTCCATAAAACTTGTTGATATTCTGAAACTCTATGTAAGACATCTTCTCTTATCTCCTTTTCTTGCTTTTCTGCAGACCAAATCCCACCAGTGAAATTGCCAGTGTGATAATAAACAGAATCACGATCACGGCACTTGCTTTCTGACCTGACTGTCTCATTGCCGAATACAGGTACATCTGTCCGGTCGGGAAATAGTTTCCTGCCAGTGTATTGATAATTACGAAATCTCCAAACACGATGGACATGGCCAGCATGACGGATACCATGATTCCATTTGTGATATTCGGAAGAATGATCCTCCAGAATGCATAGAACTTTCCTGCTCCCAGCATCTGCGCCGCTTCCAGAAGCCTCGGAGCGGACACTGCATCCAGATTGTTTCTCACTCCCTGATAAACATACGGAAGAACGACGATACAATAGGTGCATACCAGCATAAACACACGATTGGAAAACGGTTCCGGCGCTCCTGCGTACAGTCCGAGCACACTGATCGGGAGGATGACGCCCTGGATCGCGTACGGGATCGTACAGATCATCTTCATCACCTTGTCAAGCGCCGGCACGTATACAACTACCACATACATGGCCAGCAGCACGACCAGCGTACAGATCGCGATCGGAAGTATCGAAATCAGAAGCGTCCGCACAATACTCTGCCAAAAATAGCTGTCCTGAAATAATTCCACATAGGCATTCAAGGTAAAACCGTTTGGCAGAATGGATATCCATTCCGTAAACAGGGAATATAAAAATGTTAAAACCAGCGGGATCAGAAGGTACAGCGCAACAATAATAAGCACAACCATGCTTCCCGTCTTTTTCTTTTTACCTGCCATTGCTTCTCCTCCTGTTCTTCTTCAAAATCCCGTCATTTAAAAGAATCGAAAGTACCATCAGCGCCATCAGTACGACCGCAAGGGCACCGCCAAGCTGTGGATTCTGAACAACGTCACCGACAAACTGCTCCGAAATCCGGATCGGCAGAATGGAAACATTGTTCATGACCAGCGCGTATGCTGTTGCATAAGCCGCAATGGCATTGGCAAACAGTGTCGAAAAGGTTCCCAGGATTCCCGGCATCATAACCGGAATTCCGACTTTGAACCAGAATGTTTTCTGTGTGCCTCCCAGAATTCCGACCGCTTCTTTCCACTCCTTTTTCACGGAATCAAATACCGGAATCAGAAGCAGCGTTGCAAGGGGAACCTGGAAATAAATGTAGGTAATCATCAGCCCCACTGTAGAATAAAGCGGGAATTCCGCCAGGAATCCGATCCCGTATTTCTGCCCGATCAGGGTCAGGATTCCTGTATTTCCAAGCATGATGATGTAGGCAAAGGCAAGCGGTACTCCGGAGAAGTTGGAGACCATGTTCAGAAGGCTCATGAAGAGTCTCCCGATTTTTCCGCCTTTTTCATTGGCCGCTTTCGCGCCGAAAAACGCGATCACAAGGCCTATCAGCGAGGAAAAGACTGCGATCACCACGCTGTTGATAATTGCTGTCTGGTACAGCTTTTCACTAAAAACCCGAATGTAATTATCCAGTGTGACTCCCGCTCCCGAACCGGACGGCATGAAGCTCTGTACGATAATCGAGATGACCGGTACGATCTCAAACATCCCGACCAGCACAAGGAACGGAAGCAGTGCCAGTAAATACGTTTTGCTCCTTGATTTTTTCATGATCCCATCTCCTAATTTGCGTAGGCAAGTACCTGTTCATTCCAAAGTGTCGGAAGTTCTTCCGTTGTCTTCTGCCATCCTTCCGCATCTTCTACCATGTGTACATTCTGGTACTGTTCGTCCGGAATCATCTTTTCTTCCAGTTCTGCCGGAAGTTCTACATCTCTGACTGTTCTTGCATATCCTTTTGCCAGGTTGAGCTGTCCTTCATCACTTAAAATGTATTCTCTGGTAAGAGCCGCTGCATGCGGACGTTTCGTATAGGCATTGATGATGGTAGCGTATCCGCTCTGTACGGATCCTTCTTCCGGAATACAGATCTCAAAGTCCGCGTCCGGATTGTTTTCCTTGATCTGTTCACGGTAACCGATTCCTACGAAATCCCATACAATCGCAACTTCGATCTCTCCTTTTTCCATTCTGCTCAGCGTAAATTCTCCTTTGTCCAGTCTTCCCTGCTCTGCAATCTGTTTGAAAAAGTCAAGTCCAGGCTGGATATTGTTTTCATCGCCTCCCGTTGCATAAGCCGCCGCAAGGACTGCATACTGTGCTCTTGTGGATCTTGCAACGTCTCCAACGGAAACCATGTAGTCTCCTTCCAGAAGATCCGCAAAGGAAGTCGGTGCATCGGATACGAGTTTCTTGTTTGTGATGATTCCCATGGTTCCGTAATATGCAACGACCCAGTCGCCGTCATCGTCTTTTGCCCAGTCCGGAATCTCATCCCAGTAGCTTGTCTTATATTTCAGTGTCAGGCCCTGGTCTTCCGCAACAGCACCGTAGGTCTCTCCCACGTCTCCGATATCTTTTGTCGCATTGTTTTTCTCAGCTTCAAACATGGAAAGCTCCTCCGCGGAGGAAAGATCCACGTCCGTATGCTCCAGTCCGTATTTCTCCTTGAGGCCTGCCCAGGTGTCATCCCAGTTTGCCCAGTCATCCGGCATTCCTACCGAGTTGACTTCTCCCTCTTCTTTTGCTTTCTCTTCAATCTCTTCCAGTGACATACTGTTTAAATCCAGATTTTCATTGTTTGTGCTTCCTGAAGAACCACATCCTGTCAGTAACATTGCTGCCGCGAGAGCTGCTGCAGCCGCTTTTGCAAATCTCACTTTCATTTTCTTCCTCCTCTAATCAAACTGATTATCCTTTACGAGTTCAATTTAAATCTTTGTGTTACACAAATTTCAATGCACGTTTTTGTAAAGTACTGTTAAATTTTGTCGAAATCAGCCTGATTGGGAGGGTTTTCCCTATTCTTCTACCGGGATCTGGATCTCCAGAACCTTTTCCTCTTCTTCGTTGGTCAGGGTCGCATCCACAATATAGATCTGCAGAATCGGTCCGCAGATCCGGTAATGCTTCTGATACAGATACTGTTTGATCTTTTCAAAGGACGGATGATATTTCTCAAGAAGACCATTTTTGTACATCATGCAGACATACTTTCCCGCCTGGATTTCCCGGACGTACTTGTTTCCTTCTTTTTCCGAATCCACCAGTACCATCGGGACAGCCGGAATCATCTCGTCGCTTGGAATCAGGATTCTCTGATCCGAAAATACGCCCATCCGGTCCGTCGCAAGAATCGGGATCTTCTCTTCCAGGCTCCCTTCCAGCTTCGTAAAGGCCATGGCGTGCTCTTCCCGGTCGCCGGACTCCCTGCCAAGAGTAATCATATGGCGTAACGGAAACTCCTCCTCGAAAATCGTCTCCATTTCCGGAAGGGAGAACAGACTCCGGACGAACTCCAGCTTTTCCCGCATGATCTCATTGAGCCGGATCTGCTCCTTGAGCCGTTCCTCAAACCGCTGCTGGTACGTTTTCAGCATCTCATAGGATTTCCTCAGGTTCCGGTTCTCGAAATATTCCTTGATCTCCTCCAGCGACATCCCCATCTCTTTGAGTTCCAAAATCGTCCCAAGCTTTTCATACTGCCGGATCGAGTAATACCGGTGTCCGCCGTCCGATACATAGACCGGTTTTAACAGCCCGATCCTGTCATAATGCCTCAGCGTCTCACTTGTCGTATTTCGAAGCTTTGCAAGCTCCGAAATAGTCAGTACATATTTTCTCATATTCCCGCTCCTTTCCATCTCTGTCATGACAACACTTCTAATAGAAAAAAAGAGTACTCTTCATCCAGCATGAAATGTACTCTTTGTCCTGTCTTTATTCTGCTTTTATGAGATCCTGCTTCTGATGCTCCATCAGCTCTCTCACCATCTGAGCCGACTTTTCCCCCTTGCTGCAGGCATGAATTTTGACGCAGCAGTCCGCCATCGGCTTGTCTTCCATCTCCATCCGGTAGCGGATCTCCGCAAGGATTTCGTCCTCTTTTACATCAACATCAATACCGGTCGTCCAGACGCCAAAGTGAAGCTGACCGTACGGAGTCTCATAACAGGTAAGGGTGCGCTTGTCCTTCTCAAAGAACAGTCCTCCTCTCATCTCTCCTGCTTTCATGATTTCAACGATCCGGTCTCCCGTAATTTTGATCTTGCTTTTTCCAATCTTTCGACCGCTTCCAGACGTCTCATCATACACGAAATAATGTTTTCCATTTTTAAAGAAATAATCAGCAGAAGTAAGCATTTCCACTGCTTCGGCATCCTCTGTCTTCTGTTCTCCATCGTCCATCATCTCCCACTGCATTCCTGTAATTCCAAGTAATATCTCTCTATCCATAATCATTCCCCGTCATGTTTAATATTCTTCGATATTGATCCGCTGGGTTGTGCGGATATCATAAGGAAGGATGGAATTTGCAAACTGCTTGAATTTGTCCGCCGTATCGCTTACATAAAACTCATAGGAGCCGTTGGCACAGACCTGACCGCTCTCTTCTGCGCTGCTTTGCCCTTCATTGAGCAGATCCATCTTCCTGAGAAGCTTCTTAAGCTCCATCGCCGTCTCATAAGCAGGATTCACCAGCTGAATGCCGTCTCCCAGATATTTCATGATCCGGGATCTTAACAGCGGATAATGGGTGCATCCAAGAATCATTGTGTCTATATCCGTCTCTTTCATCGATGCCAGATAGTAATCGATGACCTCCTCCGCAATCTTGTGCTTTGCAAATCCTTCTTCCACAATCGGAACAAAAAGCGGACACGGCTTTCCGATCACTTCCACACCCGGAAGCATCTCCTTCATCACTTTGGAATACATCTGGCTCCGGATCGTCGCCTCTGTCCCGATCACGCCGATCTTTTTATTTCTGGTGGCCCGGACAGCCGCAGCGGCTCCCGGCACAATCACTCCCATAATCGGGATGTCGGTCTCCTCTTTCACCACATCCAGCGCCAGCGCACTGGCTGTATTGCAGGCGATCACAATAGCCTTGACATTCTTTGTCTGCAGAAACCGGATGATCTGCCGGCTGTAACGTATGATATTATCTTTCGATTTGCTTCCGTACGGCACTCTCGCAGTGTCCCCGAAATACACCATATTTTCGTTCGGGAGCTGCCGCATGATCTCTCTGGTCACAGTCAGGCCTCCCACTCCGGAATCAAAGACGCCGACAGGCTCTGCCTTTTTATTGCTACTCACAGTCCTAATCTCCTTCTTACCTTCTGTCCTATCATTGTACAATTTCTGTTTTTGCTTTTCAAGTATAAAAAAGTGTCTTCGACACTTCAGCCCCCTAGCCCCCATTCATGGGGGAATTGGGGGTTTCTTTTTATGTGTTTTTCCTGCATAATAGACTTATGAATATATTACAAACCATTTTTA
>NZ_NFHY01000023.1:0-44954 GCF_002161525.1 Drancourtella sp. An57 | reverse complement strand
AGTTCCTTGTTCTGAATAATTCTCATGAATTTTCAGGGATCGTTGTCTATTGTTCAGTTATCAAAGTTCTTTGTTTTCGTTGCCGCTCTCTCGCGACAGCTATATTAGATTATCACATCCGCTCGTTTCTGTCAAGCACTTTTTTAAAACTTTTTTGTTTTTTTGATCTGATAATCTGTTCTTTATTTATCACCCGAAAAAGGGCAATAAATAAAACGGAGAAAGAGGGATTTGAACCCTCGCGCCGGTTGCCCGACCTACACCCTTAGCAGGGGCGCCTCTTCAGCCTCTTGAGTATTTCTCCGGATACTGAATTCATGTCAGTATTTTATTATGCGTTCCATAACGCATGAGTAATTATACTAAACTCCTTTCTTATTGTCAAGCAGAATTTTTCGGTTTTCTTGCCAATTTTTGAAATTTCACTTTTTTCATCTTTCATTATATAATTCTCTCTCCGTTTTTCCTGTTTTAATTTAAGAAAGCCGGAAAGATACGCATTCTTTCTTGACATCATTTTTTCTGAATTCTACAATGATTTTAGACAGATGAGATGAACTTACGATCTGTAATCTAGAATGGAGGTGTTTATATGTTACATGAAGTTCAGTTTCCATCTTATAATGAACGTGATACCGTCTGTGGCTGGATTTACGTTCCCGCTGCAAAGCCGAAGGGCATTGTCCAGCTGATCCACGGATATGGGGAACACTCACGAAGATATCTTCACATGATTTCAGCCTTTGTGGATGCCGGCTATATTGTTGCGGCCGATGATCATGTAGGACATGGAAAAACGGCTATGATGAACGATACCTGGGGAGACTGGGGTGACAAGGGATGCCATACTATGATGGAAGATGAACATGCACTGACCGGGATTGTCCGCGAAAAATATCCGGAGCTTCCATATTTTCTTTTCGGACACAGCATGGGATCTTTTATCGCAAGAGATTATGCAGCCAAATATGGTGCAGAGCTGACCGGTGTCACAATCTGCGGTACCGCCGGTGTTTTCCGGGGAGCCGGGGAGGCGGAGGAGGAACTGAAATCAGTTGTCGACGGTGGCCATGGCGATGAGGCAGATCCGTCCTATGCCGGAAAACTTCTCGGATGGATGTGTGAACGCTGCGAAAGTTCTGCTCTCGGCAATGAATGGATTTGTTCTGATCCATATGTTCAGAAAGACCATGCGGAAGATCCGTTCGATGCTTTTACCAAGCCAACGCTGAATCGTTCTCTTTACTATTTCACTCAGATGATGCGTGTAATCACAGGAAAAGAGTGGGCTGAAAAAGTACCTGCTTCTCTGCCATTCTATAATATTGGAGGAGATCAGGATCCGGTCGGCAACTATGGTCAGGGTCTCTATGAAGTATCCAACTGGCTTCATGATACCGGGCATCAGGTTCAGACAAAAGTGTATCCTGGATACCGCCATGAAATTCACAATTACGCAGACATCCGCTGTGATGTAGAACAGGGGATTATCGACTTCATGGACAGTCTGATCTGACATCCGGCTCCGATAAGATATTCTGCATAAAGAAATAAAATGTGCCGTACAGGAATTATATTCTTTTCCGTGTACGGCACATTTTATTTCTTTATGCTTTTTCTACATGTTTCGTCGCAACAATATCCACGCCTGTCCCGGCCACATCTTTCAGGATTACGTCGCCAATCTTTACCGGAGCTTCTTTCTCGATTCCTTTGAGTGCTTTGACGCAGTCAAAAATCTTCCCTTTTGGAATATCTTCCTTTGTCTTTACCGATACCATATCTTCAGCTCCGCCTTTTACCCGGATGGTGGAAGTCACAATCCGGGTCGGATTTGTCACTTCCTTTCTCGCGTAGATATCGCCTCTTTTGCATGTATTTCCTGTAACACTTACGACCTGTCCATCTTCCATCTCTACCGTAATCGGACAGCCCATCGGACAGCTGATACAGGTTAAATGTCGAATTTCCATTTCTACGCCTCCTCTATTGTTACTGTAATTATTTTCAGGTCAGCATGCTGAGAAAGTTGTTCCTTTGTCAGCCTGATTTCTTCCATCTCGCCCGGAGCCACAATCTGACGTCTGCGGCGTATGACCCTTTCCTGATCAAAATATACACTTACATAACAATTTTTAAATACTGCTCCCGCACGGAAGCGTACAGTAAGCTCATTTTCCATCCGTTCCGGATCAATCGTGGATGGAACCGTATAGCGTACTCCTCCTGTCGGATTCATTGTGATTCTCCGCCCGCTTCCCGGTCTGCTTTCGCCTTTTACATACGCTGCCGCATGTTTTCCCGCCGCAGCTGCCTCCTCAGACACAAAGTCCACCAGGTCATGTACGTGAAGCACGTTTCCGCATGCAAAGACTCCCTCAATATTTGTCTCAAGACTCTCATTGACAACCGGACCGGATGTAACTCTGCTCATTTCCACACCCATGCCGCGTGAAAGTTCGTTCTCCGGAATCAATCCGACAGAAAGCAGAAGTGTGTCACATGAATACTCTTCTTCCGTTCCAGGAATTGGTTTCCCGTTTTGATCCACTTCGGCCAGTGTGACTCCTTTCAGCCGTTCCTTTCCCTTGATGTCTACAACTGTATGACTTAATTTCAGCGGAATTCCATAATCGTCGAGACATTGAACAATATTCCTCTTCAGTCCTCCGGAATACGGCATCAGCTCCGCTACCACTTTGACTTTTGCCCCTTCAAGCGTCATTCTCCTGGCCATAATCAATCCGATATCTCCGGAGCCAAGGATCACGATCTCACGCCCCGGCATCATGCCTTCCATGTTGACCAGTCTCTGCGCAGTACCAGCGGAATAAATGCCTGCCGGACGATATCCCGGAATATTCAGCGCTCCTCTGGACCGCTCCCTGCAGCCCATAGACAAAATGACAGCCTTTGCCTGAATTTCAAACAGCCCTTCTTCTTTATTCATGGCCGTTACCACTTTTTCATGGCTGATATCCATAACCATGGTATTCAGCCGGTATTCAATGCCAAGTTCAACGATCTGATCAATAAACCGCTGGGCGTATTCCGGTCCGGTCAGTTCTTCCTGAAAAGTATGGAGGCCAAATCCATTATGGATACACTGGTTCAGGATTCCGCCAAGCTCCTTGTCTCTTTCCAGAATCAGAATACTGTCTGTTCCATTTCTTTTTGCTGAGACTGCGGCTGCAAGCCCTGCCGGTCCTCCCCCGATGATGACAATATCATAGTTTTTCATCTCCGAAGCCTTCCTTTCTACAATCTGTCTTTATTTGTACCGACGACAAGCCGGGACTCTCCGCCCGTTTTTGTAATTTCGGACATGTCTTTTCCCAGTTCCCGTGCGAGAATTTCCATGGTTCTTGGCGAGCAGAATCCAGACTGGCATCTTCCCATTCCTGCCCGTGTACGCCTTTTTACTCCATCCAAAGATTTTGCACCGAGCGGACGGTGAATGGCATCCAGAATCTCTCCTTCTGTAATCATTTCGCACCTGCAGATCACATTTCCGTATGCCGGCTCCTTCCGGATCAGCTCCGCATGTTCTTCTGTTGACAGCGTATTTGGATCAAGAATACCTTTCCTTGTCTCTATGAAATGCTCCTTCTTCTCCAGCCTCATTTTTTCTTTCAGAATATCCGCCACCATCTCCCCAATTGCCGGACAGCTGGTAAGTCCAGGGGATTCAATTCCCGCACAGTCAATAAATCCTTTTGCGTCCTCAACTTCTCCGATGATAAATTCACTGCCATCCTCATGAGCACGAAGTCCTGCAAAGGATGTGATGACCTGTCTCATCGGAAGGTCTTTCACACTTTGTCCCGCCTTTGTGATAACCTCATCAAGTCCTTCTCTGGTCGTATTGGTTCCTTCTTTATTTTCAATATCATTCGCAGTCGGTCCCAGAAGCAGATTGCCGTGTACCGTCGGTGTCACAAGAACGCCCTTTCCATATTTTGTCGGAAGAGAAAAGATGGTTCTGCTCACATGCTGACCGGCTGTCTTATCAAGCAGACAGTATTCCCCTTTTCTCGGCGTGATGTGAATCTTTTTCCTGCTGACCATATTATGAAAACGGTCTGCATACACCCCGGCCGCATTAACAACGTACCTTGTCTGGAAATTTCCCTGATTTGTATGAAGTTCATATCCGCCGTCAATCTTGACAATGTTCTCCACTTCTGTTCCTAATCGAAATTCCACTCCGTTCTCACATGCGTTTTCCGCCAGAGCAATATTCAGTTCAAACGGACAGACAATCCCTGCTGTTGGCGCATAAAGTGCCGCACAGACCTGATCATCCAGATTCGGCTCCATGGCCTTTGCCTCTTCTCCGCTGATGACTTTTAAGTCTCTGACTCCATTTTTCAGTCCTTTCTCGTACAGTTCCTGCAGTTTCGGCATATCCGTTTCGTTCAGACAGATGACAAGAGAACCGATTCTCCGAAACGGAAAATCCAGGTCTTTTGAAAGCTGTTCCATCATCTCATTCCCTTTGACATTCAGTTTTGCCATCAAAGATCCCGGAACTGCATCATACCCTGCGTGTACAATCGCGCTGTTGGCTTTTGATGTTCCGCAGCAGACATCCTCCTCTTTTTCCAGGACACAGGCTTTGATCTTGTATCGGGAAAGTTCCCTCGCGGATGCCGCGCCGGATACGCCCCCTCCGATTATGATCACATCATACATCTCTTCTCGTCTCCCTTCTTCCTGACACCATTCTCAGTCTTCTTTTGCCCATCCATAGGCATATTTTACAGCTTTATTCCATCCTTTGATTTTTTTCTGCCTCTTTTCTTCATCGATGGATGGCAGGAAAATCTGATCGATCTTCCAGTTTCTCTTTACATCCTTTTTATCTTTCCAGTATCCTACTGCAAGTCCTGCCAGATAGGCAGCGCCCATTGCCGTAGTTTCCACGCATCTTGGACGGTTGACCGGAGCATTGATGATATCCGACTGCGTCTGCATAAGGAAGTTGTTTGCACTTGCCCCGCCATCCACTTTCAAAGATGCCAGCTGGATTCCCGAGTCTGCTTTCATCGCTTCCAGCACATCGTTCACCTGATATGCGATAGACTCCAGTGTAGCCCGGATAATATGATATTTGTTGACTCCCCGGGTAATTCCCACGATCGTCCCTCTTGCATACTGATCCCAATGTGGTGCTCCAAGTCCGGTAAATGCCGGAACAACATAGCATCCGTTCGTATCCTTTTCTTTTTTTGCCATATATTCCGAATCTGCCGCCGAATCAATCAGTCTCATTTCATCCCTGAGCCACTGCACTGCTGCTCCCGCGACAAAGATGGAGCCTTCAAGAGCATAATTCACTTTTCCATCCATTCCCCAGGCAATCGTGGTAACCAGTCCGTTTTGAGAAAAAACAGGTTTTTCTCCCGTGTTCATCAGAAGAAAGCATCCCGTTCCATATGTATTTTTCGCTTCTCCTGCCTTGAAACAGGTCTGTCCAAACAAAGCGGCCTGCTGATCTCCTGCCGCTCCTGCAATCGGAATCGCTCCGCCCAGAAATGAAGGGTCTGTCTCCCCGTATATGCAGCTGGACGGTTTCGGCTCCGGAAGCATAGCCTTCGGAATATCAAGTTCCTGAAGAATCTCATCGTCCCATTCCAATGTATTGATATTAAACAGCATGGTTCTGGACGCATTCGAATAATCTGTCACATGGACAGCACCTTTTGTCAGTTTCCAGATCAGCCATGTCTCCACGGTTCCAAACAAAAGCTCGCCTTTCTCAGCTCTTTCTCTTGCTCCCGGCACATTGTCCAGAATCCACTTGATCTTCGTTGCAGAAAAATAAGCATCGATCACAAGACCTGTTTTCTCCCGGAATTTTTCCGTCAGTCCTTTTTCCACAAGAGAATCACAGTATTCAGATGTCCTCCGGCACTGCCAGACAATTGCATGATAGACCGGTTCCCCCGTATTCTTATCCCAGACAATGGCGGTCTCTCTTTGATTGGTAATACCGATTGCCGCAATATCATCTGCTGTAGCGGAAATCATATTCATTGCTTCGACAGCCACTCCAAGCTGGCTTGCCCAGATCTCATCCGCGTCGTGCTCCACCCAGCCCGGCTTTGGAAAATACTGGCGGAATTCCCGCTGAGCCACGCTGCACATTTCTCCCCTCTCATTAAACAGGATACACCTGTTGCTTGTGGTTCCCGCATCCAGCGCCATTACATATTTAGCCATATTCAGTTCCTCCTTTTTTTCGGCTCCTGTGCCGTATTTTACATTGTCCAGACATTCTGGTTTGTGGAAGAAACACACAATGCTCCTGCCGACAGTGCAGCCATAACGGATTTTCTGTCTGTAATCAAACCTCCTGCGATAATCGGGGTCTTCAGATCCTGACAGATGTTCCGGATAATATCCGGCATCAGTCCGGGCAGGATTTCAATGACATCCGGTCTGACTCCGCCCGGAAGAGTCCTGACATTTTCCAGCGCCATGGAATCAATCAGGAAATACCGCATGACGGTGAACATTCCCAGTTCTCTCCCTCGTTTGATCAGAGCCGGTTTTGTAGAAATGATCCCGTCCGCCTGCGTAGCCTTTTTGATAAAATCCACCGCAATCTCCCTGCTTCCAAGTCCGGTAATCAGATCTGCATGGACAACTGCCATCTTCCCCGACTCCTTGATTCTTCCTACAAGATCCGGAATACTGCAGAGATCTCCAAAAAGGATGAAGACAACCTTGATGTCTTCCAGACCGCAGCATTTCTCCAGTCCCTCCTCATCCTTCACCGCCGCAATCACCGGATTTTCCTCCAGCATATCATAGAATCTCTGGTTCATTTTTCTTCCACTCACTTCCTTCATTCTGATTCTCCGGAATCAGAAACTCTATCCTCCTCTGTTTCCAGAAAAAAAGAAGAGCAAAACAAAACAACATCTCTGTTGTCCTGTTGCTCTCCCGTCTCAGCATTTGTTCTTCAATTAAGAAAAGTTTATCATAATGCTGTCTCTTTTACAAGAGATCCTGCCGAAATTCTTATGGTATCAGATATTCTCTTCTATTGTCTGTTCGATCCTTTTTTTTACCTCTGCTGCAATCTCCGTCGTTTTCATGTCTTTGTATTCTTCGTAATACATCGGTTTCAAAAAATGAACCTGTACAGTCACCGGTTTGATGCTGTTTGTATCAAACGGCTTAAATGCGTCAATCAGTGCCACCGGAATGATCGGACATTTTGCCTTTGTTGCCGATTTGAAGCTTCCTCCTTTGAAAGTCCCCGGTTTATTTCCCTCTTTAGATCTTGTTCCCTCCGCAAAAATCAGGTAATTTCTTCCACTTTTCACTTCATTTGTCACATCGATGATGACCTGCATGGCCTGCCTGACATCCTCCCTGTCAATCATGTACGCCTTCATGCAGGCAAAGACCTGTTTCAGAAACGGAATATTGGCAATTTCCTTTTTTGCGACAACCGAAAAAGGAACCGGGCATGCCTCAAGCACTGCCAGCACATCGTAAAGCCCCTGATGGTTTGGGAAAAACATAAATCCGTTTTCTTTCGGGATGTTTTCCTGTCCGTGTACTTCGATATGGACGCTGCCTCCCTTATTTGCCTTGTGGTCAATATACTTTAAAAGGCGGTATCGCTCTTCTTCCGTATATTTATCTACGTGGCTGGCGTAATAGCACAGTTTAATCCATCCGTACGGAACAAAAATCAGATTCCGGATGACCATCATTAATATACGCTTCATTTTTCTTCTCCTCTTATGCTTTCCTGTACTGTTCTATTGCTGTTTCGTACAGATTATTTCCTTTGCTGTCTGCCACTACGATAACCGGGAAATCTTTCACATACAGTTTGCGTACTGCCTCTGTTCCAAGATCCTCATAGGCAATCACTTCCGATGACTGGATGCACTTTGATAAAAGAGCTCCTGCTCCTCCGACAGCCGCAAAATAGACTGCCTTGTTTCTTACAACCGCATCCAGCACTTCCCTGCTTCTCTTTCCTTTTCCGATCATGGCTCCAAGGCCAAGATTCAAAAGTTCCGGTGTGTATTTATCCATACGGCTTGCCGTTGTCGGTCCTGCTGATCCGATCGGACGTCCTTCTCTTGCCGGAGACGGCCCCATATAATAAATCATTTGACCTTTTATATCAAACGGAAGTGACTCTCCCCTGTCCAGAGTTTCCTTCATCCGCTTATGCGCGGCATCTCTTGCCGTATAAATCGTACCTGTAATATAGACATAATCTCCCGCCGTCAGTTCTTCGGCAGTCTTTTTATCGATCGGTGCGCTGATCTGCTTTTCCATCGTCTTATCCTTCCTTTCTGTATTCCATCTTTCTGCTGAGGTTCTTCCTACAGTTCCCGGACAATATGCCGGTTGACGTGGCAGCATATATTGACCGCCACCGGAAGTCCTGCAATATGTGTCGGATAAGTATTGATATGAACTGCCAGAGCTGTTGTAGTGCCTCCAAGTCCGCCCGGACCGATTCCAAGTCCGTTGATCTTTTCCAGCATTTCCTCTTCCAGTTCCCTGACATACGGAATCGTGGAATGAGCCCCGGTCTCACGTGTCAATGCCTGCTTTGCCATCAGTGCGCATTTTTCAAAAGTTCCCCCGATACCGACTCCTACCACCATCGGCGGACAGGCATTCGGACCCGCCTCGCTGACCGCCTTTAATATTGCGTCTTTGACTCCCTCGATGCCATCTGCCGGCTTTAACATGAAAACCCGGCTCATATTTTCACTTCCGAATCCTTTTGGTGCCACCGTAATCCGGACAGTATCTCCAGGGGCAATGGAATAATGAATAACAGCCGGTGTATTATCTCCTGTATTGATCCGCTCAATCGGATCCCCTACAACAGATTTTCTCAGATATCCTTCGGTATAGCCTTTACGCACACCTTCATTGACAGCCTCCTCGACGGCTCCGCCCTCCAGATGGACATCCTGTCCGACCTCCAGAAAGACAACCGCCATCCCGGTATCCTGGCAGATCGGAATCATCTCATCCGCCGCAATCTGAAGATTTTCAGAAAGCTGTCCGAGAATCTGCCGTCCAAGCGGGGATGCTTCTGTCTCCTGAGAGTGTTTTAAGGCAGCCTCCATATCTTTTGAGAGATAATGGTTGGCTTCTATGCACATTTCTTTGATGTTCTCTGTGATCTCACTGACATTTACTGTACGCATCGTGTTTTCTCCTTATGTGATGTCTCCATATTCTTTCAAAAAACGCTCCGCTGATTCTTTCGCTCTCGCCTCACCGATACTGTATGTCCATCCCGGTTCATTGTCGTACATGTCTACGACTTCCTGACAGTAATGAATCAGATTTCCCGGATCTCCTTTGAGATGCTGGATCTGCTCCGCGTCCACCGCAAGCAGGAGATCTCTGGAAAACAGATACCGGATTTCATCGTATGATTCGATCCACTCTTCTTTATAGGCCAGATTATAACGTGCCATCCACTCATCCGGTCTGGAAAGGGACAAAATCAAATAGAATGCGGCACAGACAGCCGCACTGTAACGAAACAGTGGAAAGTCTTTTTTATATACATTTACTATAACACCTGCCAAAATGAAAGACAAGACACATAATCCCCACAGTACCAGGACTCTCGAAAGCGTAAACCTGTATGCTTCGATATACATGCACATCCGGTATCCGGAAGAAAGGATCATCACATACGTGCAGCCGGAAAAAACGGTAAGGAGTCTCTGCATCAGCCGTTTTGGGTAAAACAGGTGGATGACCGCAAGAACAATCAGCAGATTGATGATACTGACTCCAAGCAGTTCAAAAAATCCGCTTCTTGCGTATTCTGCATAAGTATATCCATCCGGAAGCCCCATTCCGTGTCCGAAGAACAGTGATCCGAGCTGAATCGCACAGAAAATCAGATAAACTGCCGTCAGAATCGATATGCAGGTGATCCCTGCAACCTGAATCGAACGCTCTTCTTTTTCTTCCGTCTCAAAGTCCGGATCATAATTGACAAATGCCTGCCATACGGCAAAGCAGAGAATAAATCCAGCCAGAAACAGGGTGATCCAGCCTGTCGAAAAAGAAAATCCTCTAAAATTTCCAGTAAACAGACGGATAAATTCCGCAAATACCATATCTCCTGAAAAGAGGAGCGGAAAAATTACAAGCAAAAGCAAACCTGCCAGAATGATTCCGAGCACCACCTGTCCAATATAACCTGATTTCTTCTTTTCTTCCCCGTCTTCCTTACTTTTCCGGTATCGGATCAGTGCCCGGAATGGAGACAGAAGATTTCCGAGCGGAGCAAACATCATTCTCAGATAAACCACCGTATAAGAAAGGAAATTCCAGTTCCGGTCTTCATAAAACTGGTGGATCAGGATCAGAAAGAACAATCCGATACTTCCAAACCAGTTAAACATAATAAAGAAATCCGATGTCGTCAAAGTCGATGATACACCGAGCAGCACCATCACGGTCATATAATAGACCGTCTCTTTTTTCAGTTTCATTTCAAACATCCGGAAAAATCCCGCAAGAAACAGGCAGGTTACCAGCATCAGGACCGGAATCCCGATTCCGCTCATATTCCGGTACAGAAGAACCGCAAACAAGATCCCGTAGATCAGACTGCCCGCAAGCAGTTTTCCCGTCTTTTGTTCCATGATTACTTCATATCTGCTCTTCTCCATCCTTTTCCTCCTCTTCTTCTACATATTCGATCAGATCTCCCGGCTGACAGTGGAGCGCCTTGCAGAGTGCTTCCAACGTCGTAAACCGTACGGCCTTTGCCTTATTGTTTTTCAGGATTGACAGATTGGCCATCGTGATATCGACTTCCTTCGACAATTCCGTCAGCCCGATCTTTCTTTTTGCCATCATGACGTCCAGATTCATACGTATTGCCATCTTCAGAACCCTCCTAAATTGTCAGATCATTTTCTTTTTTATAGCGGACCGCTTCTGAAAAGACACCCGCCAGCACGAAGCTGAACAACGCCGCAATAAAAAATACAACAATAATCACCACGCCTGCCACGGTTCCCGCAAATATGGTTTTCACAAGAAACGCTGCCGCAATCACAAAACTTGCCGTGCCCATGATCTTGAGTTCTCTCACGTTTTCATCTACAAAACAGTCCTGACTTATGACAGTCTTCATCATCTTCCTGAGGCAGAATACAATCGCAAGTCCCATCACACCGGAAATCAGATAAACCGCCACATACAGGATATAGTGTTCCCGGATGACTCCCGCAAAATGATCTCCTGCGTACTGTAAAAGAAACGGGGACATCAAAAGTACAATCACCCCGGAAACAAACATAAAATCCAGAATCCATTTTGTTCCCAGTATCAGTCTTCTCTCAGATCTTTTTCCAATCATTGTTTTGCATCCTCCTTGCTGCTCTTTGACTTTTCTATACCATAGCACGGTGCTTATTGTTTTTCAATATAGATTTATCGTTTTTCGATAAAATTAAGAATTTCTTCATTCACTACATTCAACCTGATACGGAAATTGAACTTCTAAAAAATATGTACAAAATTGATACTATATGATATAATGGTGTCAAGTTAAGCCGAAAAGGGTGATGTTATGATTGATTTAGATTCTTTAAAAAAACTTGTCAGGGAAAATGGTTATCTCTATACCAAAGACGTAACCAACGCAGGAATTCGCCGGGAATATCTCAAAAAATATTTGGAAGAAGGCAGCCTGATTCGGGAAAGTCGGGGAATCTATTCCTTTGCTGACAGTATCAATGATGAATTTGTATTGTTGCAGAGCAGATGTAAAAAAGGCGTTTTCTCTTATGGAACAGCATTGTATTTTCATGGCCTGTCAGATCGGTTTCCACAGATGATTTCCATGACAGTGCCGAAGACCTACAATGTATTTTATCTAAAAGAAGAATTATTTCATGTAGAGTTCCACAGAATCAAACCGTCCTTATGGGACCTTGGAATGATAAAGATGATCTCACCGCAGGGCGGGAAAATCACGGTCTATGATAGAGAACGGTGTATCTGTGATATGATACGAAGCCGCAAGCAGACTGATCCACAGGTTTTTATTCAGGCGGTGAAAGGATATTTTTCTTCCAAAGAGCGTGATAATATTCGCTTGATGGAATATGCCAAGAAATTTCACATTGAGGAAAAAGTGCAAGAGTATATGGAGATATTATGATGAAAACACCAGAACAATTAAAAGGATCCATCCGCAGCCTGGCAAAAAAGAAAGGAATCCATGCACAGGAAGTCCTCCAGATTTTCATGTTTGAACGTATCATTGAACGTCTTTCCGTTTCTTCATACAAGGACAAGTTTATTTTAAAAGGCGGTCTTTTAATTTCCGCCATCCTTGGAATAACTGAACGGACTACAATGGATATGGACACAACTGTAAAAGGATTTCCAATGGATGAAAAGAGCATACGGAAAGCGATCACCGAAATTCTGAATCAGCCAGTGAATGATGGAATCGAATTTCAGCTTTTATACCTAACACCTATCCGTGAAGATGACGAATACGAAAATTTCCGTGCTTCGATCCAAGCGACTTACGGAAAAATGAAAATATCTATGAAGATTGATATAACGACCGGTGACGAAATTACACCAAAAGAAGTCCAATTTTCCTACCCATTCCTGTTTGATGACCGCCAAGTACTTGTGAAAGCCTATACACAGGAAACTATACTGGCGGAAAAATACGAAACGATTATCCGAAGAAATATCGGAAATACGCGTGCAAGAGATTTTTATGATTTACACCTTTTGTATCGACTATATCAGGAAAATGCAGACTGGGACCTTTTAAAACAGGCAGTTCTTTCCACAGCGAAGAAAAGAGATTCCTTATCCGTTCTGCAGGACACGGCACGTATTCTGCCAGCGTTGAGAGAATCAACTGTTCTGCAGGGTTTATGGAAAAGGTATCAAACACAAAATTTATATGCAAGAGAGATTACATATCCTGCTATCATGGAAACAATAACTGAGTTTACAGAGAGAATGAATTTCTAGCAAGAACTGTAAACAAAATATAGAAAAATCCTGATGTGCTGCATTTTACTTTTTTCTTTCGGAATTATATAATGGGATATAAAGAGAGAAGAGAAAAGAGGAATGGATATGAATACAAATATCGATATGGAACAGCTTGCACAGGACGCAGATAACATCTTCCATCAGGGATTTGCCTGTTCGGAATCTGTCATCTATGCAATCCGTAAAAATTTTGAGATTGATCTTTCTGATGACGCCATTGCCATGAGCAGCGGATTTCCGTGGGGTCTGGGCGGAGGCGGCTGCATCTGCGGAGCTCTGGCAGGAGGTGCGATGTGCATCGGCTACTTCTTTGGCCGGAGGACGCCGGGAGATCCGAGAAATCAGCGTTGCTTCGCACTGACGAAGGAACTCCATGATTTCTTTACGGAATCCTTCCATTCGCCTTGCTGCGGAGTATTGATCAAAGACTACGACAGGGACGCCCCGGAACGGAAAGCCATGTGTACGGACATTGTCACTTCTACTACAAAAAAGACTGCGGAGATTATTTTAAGAGAGCTGAAACATGACGAACAGCAGGAATCCTAAGCGCGATTCCTGCTGTTCTTTCTTATGAATCTTTCTTTAATTCATCAATAATATTCTGTTTTTTGATCTTACTCATGGAGTAGAGCATCGTGATAAATACAACTGCAAATACCCAGATCACCGAAATGAGAATTCCTTCCCAAGGCTGTCGGAAATCTACAGCTGCTCCCTGGCTCAGAACCATAAACATGGCAAAGCTGATCAGAAGAGACAGGATTACTCCGTAGAAGATCGAACGGAATCCGTAGATCAGACACTCGTAATTCATCATCTTCTTCATGCTTTTCATATTCATTCCCATGGACTTGAGCATGGCAAATTCCCGTTTTCTCAGCATGATATTGGTGGAGATCGTATTAAACACATTGACTGCCGCAATCAGGGAGATCAGTGTAATAAATCCAAATGAAAGAATACGGATCGCGATCTGAATTCCTCTGTCCTGTTCATACTGCTGTGCAATATTTCTGAGCGCATCTTTATCGATCCCTCTCTCTTCCATTTTCTGAGTCAGATCTTCATAAGAGTTCTGATAATTGGAAGACTGAATCTGATAGCACCAGATGAATCCAGAACGGTTATAACTGTTCGTTCCAATGAGCTCTTCTCCACGACTCTCTGGAATCACAATCGTACAGATGGAATTTGAATTTTCAACCCCTTCCGGCATCTGATCTACACGATGTCCCAATACAAGGCTTTCTGCTCCGTTCATAATTGTATTTGGATCCTGAAATTCCTCATCATAGGATGGATTTTCCGGAAGGATCTGGATGTTGATCCCCTCCTGGTCTATCGTACGGACATTCTCATACCGCCCGCTTTCTCCATTATAGAACTGATAGTTATCATAAAAGAGGACTTCTCTGTTCCCTTTCTGCATATACGGAGCCGGATTCACTCCCTGAGAAGAAGCATACTCCTCAAACGCTTCATCCGAAAGGCCGATCACCTCAAAATATTCGTAATAATTTTTCTCATTGAATGGTGATGCTGCTTCCTCGGTAATTGTATAAAATTCCTGAAGTCCATATCCCCATATATGGTTTGTAGCTTCATCAGCGAGATCCTCTTTCGCGATCCCGGCCGGCATGCTCATTTCTCCATGAAGTTCTACTTCATCCACATCCTCGCCCTGCTCAAACATCTGAAGCAGGTCTTCCCGTTCATTATCGGCTCCTTCTGTGGCATCTTCTTCGGAATCAACCAGCACAAACTGAAGTTCATATTCCGGTGCTTCCAGCATAAAACTTCCTGTCATGTCCATATAATTCGAGAACAGGGTTGCCGACGTAAAGAGCACAATGCTAATGGTCAGAGAAAATACAGTTGCACGGTATTTCTTCCGATCCCTCTTGTAGTTTTTATCTGCCAGCATTCCTTCCAGTCCAAACAGCTTCTGGATGATTTTCGGACTTTTCACTTCTTTTGCACGGATGCGGACATCCTTATTTGCCCGGATTGCCTCCAGCGGCGTGATCTTTTTAATTCTTGCCGCAGGAATCCAGACGGAAATGCAGATGATCAAAAACGCTATCAGAGCCGATAACAAAATGGCTCCCGGCGATGTCTGCAATGTCATCTTTCCGCTCTGCGTACCATGGATAAATTGAGCCATGGAATCTCCGATAAAGTACAGAGTAACTCCGATTCCTCCGATTCCGCAGAGAATCCCGATCGGAATTCCGATTGCTCCCACAACCAGTGCCTCCTGCCACATGGATCTGCGCAGCTGACGCTTCGTTGCTCCAATGGAGGATAACAGGCCAAACTGCGTCGTCCGTTCTCTAAGCGAAATAGAAAACGCATTGTAGATAAGGGAAACGGCTCCTACTCCAATGATCACAATCAGTATTGTCAACATTCCATTCAACATTCCTTCAAAGGAAGCGTTTCCAGAGACGCCCATCCATCTCAGGACACTGGTATTTCCCTGCATGGAAAACTCATCCTCATATTTTTCCATAAAAGCAAATGCGTCCGAAGGGTTTTTCAGTTCCATATAGATCTGGTTGACAGACTGGGATTCCTCTCCTTTTCCTATAAAAGCATCCAGACCTGCGCCTGCTACCTGGGTGTCTCCCCAGTGTTCCAGAAAACCAACTACTTCAAACTGTCTCTGCTCACGCTCCTGGAAAGTCTCCATTGGATTCCCTTCCTCATCAACCTGAATATAGGCATTGAAAGGCAGGCTGTTTCCCTCTGCATCTTTTCTGTCTCCCACCGGGAACGAAATCGTATCTCCGATTCGGATTTCATTATCGTTTTGCTGAAGTCCTCCCTGAATAATGATCTCATTTTCATTTTCCGGAAGCCTTCCCTGGGTCAGTTTGACAGAAAGCATTTCAGCCGCTTTTTCATCAATACTCTGAAGATACAGATATTGTCCGAAAAGATCCTCATCATTTTCACCGATCTTGGCATATCCGATCTCGGAAATCACGGAAAAATCTTTCACTTCCTCATTTTCCTGAAATTCTTTGACCTGCTCTTCGGAAAGACCTTTTGCCACAACATGCCAGTTACCGTCAGTTTCTACCGCATAATCGTACATATATCTCTGCAAACTGATTCCCAGAGTGATGACCGCCGATATCATTGCGGTGGCAAGAATGACACCGATGATCGTCACGATCGTTCTTGCCTTGTTCTGTTTCATTGTTCTGTTGGTAATGGTTGCAAAGATATTCATGAGCGGACCACCTCATCTCTTACAATCCGCCCGTCTTCCAGGGTAATAATCCGGTCCGCCTGAAGGGCGATATTTTCATCGTGGGTGATTACAAGCATCGTCTGGTCATATGCCCGGTTGGAATACCGCAGAAGATTCATGATCTCCTTACTGTTTTCCGAATCCAGATTTCCGGTCGGCTCATCCGCCAGCAGAATAGCCGGGGCATTTAACAGTGCTCTTCCGATGGATACTCTTTGCTGCTGTCCTCCGGAAAGCTCGTTTGGCAGATGGTGAATCCGGTCTTTCATGTTCAGTACTTCGATCAGCTCGTCAAACCGCTTCTGATTGACCTTTCTTCCGTCCATCAGCACCGGAAGCGTCATATTTTCCTCTACATTGAGAACCGGGATCAGGTTGTAAAACTGATAAATCAGCCCCACTTGTCTCCTTCTGAAGATAGCAAGTGCCTCCTCTTTCTGTGCATAGACGTCTTTTCCGTCCACATATACTTTTCCGGATGTCGGCCGGTCCACTCCTCCGATCAAATGAAGAAGTGTGGATTTTCCGGATCCGGATGATCCGATAATGGAGACAAACTCTCCTTTCTCCACTGAAAAAGAAACTCCGTTGAGCGCGTGTACCTCATTTTCTCCTTTTCCGTAAACTTTCGTCAGATTTTCTATTTTTAGAATTTCCATACTTTTTCCTCCTCCTGCTTTCTGAAAATGAGTATACCCGGCCCGCATGACACCCGGATGACTTTTTCATAACAATTCTGTCACTTTCCGTTTTTTAACGGTTTTCATAAAAACGCATCTGAAATTTCGCCCCTCCTTCTTTTGCGTTTTTTGCTGTAATCACCGCCTTCTCGTGGGAAAGGATGCTGCGTGAAAGCGCAAGTCCAATGCCAAAATTCTGCTGTTCCGACATTCTGCCTTTATAAAACCGCTCAAAAATGTGCGGCAGATCCTTTTCATCGATTCCCTTTCCGGAATCTGTCACCGAAATCTCCGTGTAGAGAGGATTCTCCTCCCAGGAAATCCGGATTGTTCCGCCGTAAGGGGTGTGTTCCATACAGTTTTTCAGTACATTTTCGACTGCCTCCATAGTCCAGGATTCATCTCCATAAAATGAGGCATCCTCATTTCCATTCAAAATGACCTGCTGCTCCCTAAGCTCCATCGGAATTTCAAGAACACTTAAGACTTCTCTCAAAAACGGTCTTACCATAATTTTCTGTTTTTCCAATGTAACCGCCCCTGCATCCAGTTTGGAAATTTTCAGAAGAGCCAGGATCAGCCACTCCATCCTCTGAAGCATCCCTGTCATTTCCCGGTATATTTTTCGTTTCTGTCCTTCTTCCATATCCGGTCTTCTGAGCCGTTCTACCATAAGATTTAAAGAAGTAAGGGGCGTGCGGATCTGATGGGAAATATCAGCAAGCGCATTGGCAAGATAACTCTTTTCCCGTTCCAGCTGCTCGTTCTGCTCTCTTAAACGCACAGTCATCTTATAGATCTCGTCTTTTAGAATTTCGAGATCCCCTTCCTTATATTCACCAAGCTCCAGCTGATCCTCTCCATGAAGAATCCGGTCGACCTTCTGGGTCAGTTTTTCCATATCCTCATACCGCCTTCTCAGGCAGATGAGAAAAATCCCAAGAAGGATCAGACCTTCCGCCATCAGATAAAAGACCGCATTTCCTCCTGTTAAAAGAAAACAGATGCAGACTGCAGCTGTAGTAAGCAGGAAAGCGGACATATAGCTTCCAATCTCCCGGTTCCGAAACAGTTTCATCCTTATCCCTCCATCTTATATCCAAGTCCCCGAACCGTTTTGATGATCTTCGGCTCCTGTGGATTGTCCTCGATCTTTTCTCTCAGTCTTTTAATATAGACTGTCAGCGTATTGTCATTGACATACTCTCCTGCAATATCCCAGATTTCCTCCAGAAGCATGGATCTTGACATCACCATGCCCCGATGCTGGAAAAAGACTAGCAGCAGCCTGTATTCCAGCGCCGAGAGAAATACTTCCTCTCCCTTTTTTGTCGTAATTCCCTTGACCGGATCCACGCAGATGTCCTGACAGGAAAGCATCTTCTGGTTCCGTCCCGTTCTTCTGAGTACCGTCCTCATTCTGGATACCAGCTCCCTTGGTCGGAACGGCTTGCTGATATAATCGTCCGCTCCCATCTCCAGTCCTGTCACCACGGAAAATTCATCGTCCAGCGCCGTCAGAAAAATAATCGGAATCTCATATCTGGACTTGATCTGTGTACAGGCACTGTAACCGTTTCCCTGTGCCAGCGTAACATCCAGAAGGATCAGGTCAAATTCCTGCTCTTCCAGAAGTCTCATCGCTTTTTCCTGCCCTTCGGCGTACTGTACTTCAAAGCCTTCCCCCTTTAAAAATTCTGTCAGATTTTCTATAATCAGCCGGTCGTCCTCCACCAGCAGAATTTTTGTCGTCTGCATACCCGGTCTCTCCTTTCATCATCTTCTTCCTGTTTTTCATTAAACAGGATAGGCAGAAAAAAGTCAACTCATCTGAATTTTTCCTTGACTCTTTCCTGGCATTCTGATATTCTGAGTCGAGAAATAAAATAAAGACTTACCGCCGGGTAATCAAGCGTTGGATTTTGTATCGTAGGCCTTTGAAGATACAAAATGTCAGCGCTTTTCTTTTTGTCTTTTCCGGCGTGGAAGTCCGAAATAACAGGAGGGTTTTATGACGAAAAATACACCATTTCAGGATTTTATCAGGTATTCCTTTTTCAGCATTATGGGTATGATTGCCATTTCCTGCTATATTCTTGCTGATACCTTTTTTGTGGCCCAGGGACTGGGGACAAATGGTCTTGCAGCCCTGAATCTTGCCATTCCGACCTATGATTTTATTCATGGAACCGGACTGATGCTCGGAATGGGAGGCGCTACCCGTTTTTCCATTCTGAAAAGCCAGAATAATCAGAAGGGTGCCGATACGATTTTTACGAATACCGTATATCTGGGGATCTTTTTCTCAATAATTTTTATGCTCGGAGGGCTGTTTTTCTCCGGTTCCCTGGCAAGACTCCTTGGTGCCAATCAGAATACCTTCGAAATGACAAATACGTATCTACGTGTGATGATGCTGTTTTCACCGGCCTTTATTTTTAATGATATCATTCTCTGTTTCGTAAGAAACGACGGCAATCCAAGACTTTCCATGATTGCAACCGTATGCGGAAGTCTGTTCAATGTCGTATTTGACTATATTTTTATCTTCCCTTGCAATATGGGAATGCTTGGTGCGGTTCTTGCCACCGGATTTTCTCCGGTTGTCGGACTCACTATCATGTCCCCGCACTGGCTTGGAAAGAAAAGAGGATTCCATTTCCGGAAACTGGTTCCGGATGCAGATTCCATCCGTACCAATATTTCCCTTGGATTTCCTTCCCTGCTGTCCCAGATCAGCGCCGCGATTGTCATGATTATATTTAATATGCTGATTCTGGGCCTGGAAGGCAATACAGGAGTAGCTGCCTACGGAGTCATCGCCAATATTTCCCTCGTGGTTCTTTCTTTCTATACCGGAATCGCCCAGGGAATCCAGCCGCTTGTCAGCCATTCCTACGGCCGGAAAAAGACGGACGGCATCCGGCAGTTTCTGCGCTACGCCATGATTTCCATGGTGATCCTGTCCGCAGTGATGTACCTGATCCTCTTTGTATTTGCGGATCCGATCGCATCTGCATTTAACAGCGAACACAACGCAAAGCTGCAGGAGATTGCAATAACCGGACTGAAGTTATATTTTACCTCCCTTGTGTTTGCGGGATTCAATATCATCCTTTCGATGTACTTTACTTCCGTCGAGAAGGCACTTCCGGCACAGATCATCTCTCTCCTGCGGGGGCTGATCCTGATTATCCCGATTGCCTTTCTCTTTGCAAACCTCTGGGACATGACAGGTGTCTGGATGTCCTTCCCGGCTACCGAGCTTGTGACGGCGGTTGTTGGAGCTGTACTGTATTTCATTTACAAAAACCGGCTTTATAGCAGATAAAAAAACAGGAAGACATTCTCGATCTGAGAACATCTTCCTGTTTTCTATGTAACCGTGCACAAAATAGGGGCGCGATTACTTCTTTATTCTTCTGTCACTTCTTCGTTCTCTTCCTGGCTTTCTTCCTCTTCGTCCCCGTCATCTTCCGTCTTTCTGACTTTTGCGATGCTTGCCACGCTGACGTTATCGTCCAGGTTGATGAGTTTGACGCCGGATGTAATCCGTCCCAGTTTTGAGATGCCGGAGCACTCGGTCCGGATGATAATGCCTTCGGTATTGATAATCATGATCTCATCGTCCTCATCGACGGCTTTCACACCTACGACATTTCCTGTCTTTTCAATGATCTTGTAGCATTTGATTCCTTTTCCGCCTCGGTTCTGTGGTGTGAATTCTTCCATAGCGGTCAGTTTTCCCATACCTTTTTCCGATACAATCAGGAGATATTCTCCCTGGATATCAAGCTGCATTCCGATAACTTCATCCTGATCACCAAGATTCATTCCACGTACTCCCATGGATGTTCTTCCTGTCGGCCGGACATCTGTTTCGTGGAAACGAATACACTGTCCGTATTTTGTTACAAGCAGAATGTCCTTCGTATCGTCTGTCGTCTTAACCTCGATCAGTTCGTCGTCTTCTCTGAGTGTGATGGCTGCCAGTCCTGTCTTTCTGACATTTGCGTAGTCCATGATCGGAGTCTTCTTGACAAGACCCTTCTTGGTTGCCATGAACAGATACTGTCCTTCTTCATACTCCTTGATCGGGATGACTGCGGTGATCTTCTCCTCCGGCTGAAGCTGAAGCAGATTGATGATCGCCGTTCCTCTTGCGGTCCTTCCCGCCTCCGGAATTTCATATCCTTTCAGACGGTAGACTCTTCCTGTATTGGTGAAGAACATAATATAGTGATGGGTTGAGCACATAAAGAGCTCTTCCACGTAGTCCTCATCCAGTGTCTGCATTCCTTTGATACCGCGGCCTCCACGGTTCTGGCTCTTGAAGTTATCCGTTGTCATCCGCTTGATATATCCAAGCTTTGTCATGGTGATCACAACGTCCTCTCTCGGAATGAGATCTTCTGTAGAGATGTCGTACACATCGAATCCGATCTGTGTCCGTCTCTCGTCTCCGTATTTTTCGCTGATCGCAAGGATCTCTTCTTTGATGACTCCAAGAAGCAGGTTTCTGTCTGCCAAAATTGCTTTCAACTCCCCGATCCGTTTCATCAGTTCTTCAAATTCTTTTTCCAGCTTCTCTCTTTCCAGTCCGGTCAGAGCACGCAGACGCATGTCTACGATTGCCTGTGCCTGTGCGTCAGAGAGCTGGAAGCGTTCCATCAATTCCGTCTTTGCAAGCTGTACGGTCTGGGAACCACGGATAATCTTGATGACTTCGTCAATATTGTCAAGGGCAATGAGCAGTCCCTGTAAAATATGGGCACGCTCTTCTGCCTTGTTTAACTCATACTGGGTTCTTCTCGTAATTACTTCTTCCTGATGTTTCAGGTAATGTCCGAGCATATCCAGAAGATTCATGATCTTCGGCTCCCCGTTCACGAGTGCCAGCATGATGACTCCAAACGTATCCTGGAGCTGGGTGTGCTTGTAGAGCTGGTTTAAGATGACGTTTGCGTTGGCGTCACGTCTCAGCTCAATACAGATTCTCATACCTTCCCGGCTGGACTGGTCGCTTAAGTCAACGATACCGTCGATTCTCTTTTCTTTCACCAGATCCGCAATCTTGGCAATGAGTCTTGCTTTATTGACCATGTACGGGAGCTCTGTCACAATGATCCGGCTCTTGCCGTTTGCCATGGCCTCAATATTAGTTACGGCCCGGACAACAATCTTTCCTCTTCCGGTGCGGTACGCCTCGTTGATTCCTCTTGTTCCGAGGATCGTCGCTCCGGTCGGGAAGTCCGGTCCTTTTACAATCTTCATAATGTCTTCGATGGTCGTCTCTTTATTCTCCATCTGGTCATCGATGATCCTGACTACCGCACCAATGACTTCTTTTAAGTTGTGCGGCGGAATATTTGTCGCCATTCCGACCGCGATACCGGAGGTTCCGTTTACGAGAAGATTCGGAAATCTCGCCGGAAGTACAACCGGTTCCTTTTCCGTCTCGTCAAAGTTCGGCTCAAAGTCTACGGTATTTTTATTGATATCCGCAGTCAGTTCCATGGAAATTTTACTGAGTCTTGCCTCTGTATAACGCATGGCTGCCGCGCCGTCCCCGTCCACGGATCCAAAGTTTCCATGGCCGTCTACAAGCGGATAACGTGTGGACCAGTCCTGTGCCATATTAACCAGGGCTCCATAGATGGAACTGTCACCGTGCGGATGATATTTACCCATCGTATCACCGACGATACGCGCACATTTACGGTGCGGCTTGTCCGGACCGTTGTTCAGCTCGATCATCGAATACAGGATTCTTCTCTGTACCGGCTTCAGACCGTCCCTTACATCCGGAAGCGCACGGGAAGCGATAACGCTCATGGCATAGTCGATATACGACTCTTTCATTTTTTTCTCAAGATCGATTTCCTCGATCTTATCAAAGATAGTATCTTCCATTGCTTATCTCCCTTCCCTTATACATCCAGATTCTTCACGTATTTCGCATTTTCCTCGATGAACTCACGTCTCGGTTCGACCTTGTCTCCCATCAGAGTCGTAAATGTCAGATCCAGTTCCGAGGATGTCTCTTCATCCATCGTCACACGGATCAGAATTCTCTGTTCCGGATCCATCGTCGTCTCCCAGAGCTGATCTGCATCCATCTCACCAAGTCCTTTGTATCTCTGGATCTTGTTATTCTGGTCACGTCCCACTTCCGCGAGAATGGATGCAAGCTCCTCATCGCTGTACGCATACCAGACTTTTTTATTTTTCTCAAGTTTGTAAAGCGGCGGTTTTGCAAGGTATACATGTCCTTCTTTGATCAGATCCGGCATAAACCGGTAAAGGAATGTCAGAAGCAGGGTACTGATATGTGCCCCGTCCACATCCGCATCGGTCATGATGATAATCTTGTCATACCGTAGCTTGCTGATATCAAAATCTTCATGGATTCCGGTTCCGAAAGCTGTAATCATAGCCTTGATCTCCGCGTTTGCGTAAATCTTGTCCAGTCGTGCCTTCTCCACATTCAGAATCTTACCACGAAGCGGCAGAATCGCCTGGGTCGTACGGTCTCTCGCCGTCTTTGCGGAACCGCCGGCGGAGTCTCCCTCTACAATGTAGATTTCACAGTTTTTCGGATCCTTGTCGGAACAGTCCGCAAGCTTTCCAGGCAGAGACATGCCTTCCAGCGCCGACTTTCTTCTTGTCAGATCACGCGCTTTTCTCGCTGCCTCTCTCGCTCTTTGTGCCATCACAGACTTCTCAATAATTGTCTTTGCCACAGCCGGATTCTGCTCCAGGAAAATCTCAAGCTGGGAGCTTACGATACTGTCGACCGCTCCTCTTGCCTCGCTGTTTCCAAGCTTCTGCTTTGTCTGTCCCTCAAACTGAGGCTCCGGAAGTTTAACACTGACAATGGCAGTCAGTCCTTCCCTGATATCTTCACCGCTCAAGCTCTGCTCATTTTCCTTGATCAGTTTATTCTTCTTTGCATAAGCGTTGAACGTCTTTGTCAGAGCATTACGGAATCCCACAATATGAGTACCACCTTCCGGTGTTGTAATATTATTGACAAACCCGTATGTACTCTCTGTGTAGGAATCGTTATGCTGCATTGCAACCTCCACATACACATCATCTCTTGTGCCCTCACAGTAGATAATCTGCTCATAAAGAGGCTGCACGCTTCGGTTTAAATAGCTTACAAATTCGCGGATTCCTCCTTCATAGTGGAAGGACTCCTCCCGTTTTTCCTCTCTGTCGTCTTTTAATGTGATCTTCAGATTTTTTGTAAGGAATGCCATTTCACGGAGACGCTGTCTTAACACTCCGTAATCAAACACTGTCTCCTCAAAAATCGTCTCGTCCGGAAGGAAAGTGACTTTCGTTCCGGTTTTATCAGGGTCACATTCCCCGATTACAGTCAGCGGAGTGACGACCTTGCCTCTCTCATAACGCTGTTCATGAATTTTGCCGTCTCTCCATACTTCTACTACAAGCCAGTCTGAAAGCGCATTGACAACGGATGCCCCTACTCCGTGAAGACCGCCGGATACCTTGTATCCTCCGCCTCCGAATTTTCCGCCGGCATGAAGTACCGTAAATACGACTTCCACGGCAGGAAGCCCGGATTTATGGTTGATGCCGGTTGGAATGCCTCTTCCGTTGTCAATGACTGTCACGGAATTATCCGCGTTGACCGTCACTTCGATCGTATCACAAAATCCCGCAAGCGCCTCATCCACCGCATTGTCCACGATTTCGTACACAAGGTGGTGAAGTCCTCTTGCAGAAGTGCTGCCGATATACATTCCTGGTCTTTTGCGGACCGCCTCCAACCCTTCCAAGATCTGGATTTGATCTCCACCATATTCTGCGCTCATACTGATCCTCCTATTAATTTTCATTTGTTACATGTCCATTCTGGACAAGGAACACTTTATTGATTGAAAAACGATGATTCACGAACTCTTCCACACCGGTACAGGTGATCAGAGTCTGAATATCGTGTATGCTGTCTAATAAATAGTTTTGCCTGTGTTTATCAAGTTCAGACAACACATCGTCCAAAAGTAAAACCGGTGTGTCATGAATCACCCGCTTTACGATCTCAATCTCCGCAAGCTTCAGGGAAAGTGCCGCTGTACGCTGCTGTCCCTGAGAACCGAACTTCCGGATGTCCATATCATGGATCCGAAAGCAGATATCATCCCGGTGTGGACCCGCAGAGGTACTCTTCATCCGGATATCCCGCTCCCGGTTCTTTTTCACCGCCTCCTCAAGGGACATCTCCCCTGTGGACGGTTCGTACTCCATGACAAGCCGTTCCTTTCCCCCGGTCAGCTTTTCATGTATCTCTCCGACGATCTCATTGATCTCCCGGATAAACTTCCGCCTTCCTTCCATGACCAGCTCCCCGTACCGGATGAGCTGCAGATCCCAGATGTCCAGCGTATCTCTTAAATTATCCTGAAATGCCATCTCTTTTAACAGTCGGTTCCTCTGGTTGACCACCCGGTTATAGTCCGCCAGGTTGTTCAGATAGATCTTATCGAGCTGGGAGAGCTCCAGATCCATGAACCGTCTCCTCTGAGCCGGACCATCCTTGATAATATTCAGATCCTCCGGTGAAAAAAACACCAGATTAATGATCCCGAACAGTTCGCTTGCACGTTTCACCGGCATCCGGTTGATGGCCGCCCCCTTCGGGCTGTTTTTTTTCAGATGGATATCGATTCGAAAAGGAACCCCATTTTTCAGAACCTCGACCTCAATATGGGATTCCTCTTTTCCAAACGAAATCATATCCCTGTCCTTTGTTCCGCGGTGCGACTTCGTCGTGCCCGCAAGGTAGACCGCCTCAAGAATATTCGTCTTTCCCTGGGCATTATCCCCGTGAAAAATATTTGTGACAGGATGAAATTCAAGATTTAAAAGTTCATAGTTTCTAAAATTTTTTAATTTCAATGACTGGATGATCATGCCGCACCTGTCCGCTATTTCTGTATTTTGATTTCCTGTCCGTCGAAGGATACGACGTCCCCGTCATACAGCTTTCTTCCGCGTCTTGTGTCGACACTTCCATTGACCTTCACAAGGCCGTCCTGGATGACTTCTTTCGCCTCTACCCCGGATTCACAAAGTCCGGCAGCTTTCAGAGCCTGTCCAAGCTTGATAAATTCATCCCGAAGTGTAATTGTCTCCATCTGGTAACCTCTTTCCTTTAGATTGCGTTAAAGTTGACCGGAAGGATCAGATATACATAACTTTCCTTCTCATCCTTGATAAAGCATGGAGCCTTCGCATTCATAAAGTACAAAGCGACTTCCTCATCATCGATCACTCTCAGGGCGTCGATCAGGAATTTCGGATTGAATCCGATCAGAAGATCCTTTCCTTCTTTTGTGATAAAAATCTCCTCATCCATGGATCCAAGCTGTGACTGGATCTTCAGCTCCATTGTTTCGTCGCCGATCTGAATGATGATCGGACGCTTGTCTCCTTCTTTTACAAGAAGCGTTGCACGGTCAATACAGTTTAACAGTTCTTTTTTATTAATGTGTACCTTCGTCTCATAATCGCTTGAGAGCATCTGCTCAATGCGGAAATACTCTCCCTCGATCAGACGGGATACGACGACAGTCTGATCAAATTCAAATACAATATGATTTTCTGCAAAGTAAATCTGTACTTCGCTCTCGGCATCGCCGGATAAAATCTTGCTGATTTCTGTGAGTGTCTTTCCTGGAACGACAACTTTTTTATGGTCATAGTTGTCTTTCAGCTCAATCTTCCGGATGGAGATTCTGTGACCGTCCAGTGAAACTACTTTCAGAATGTTATCTTCTACTTCAAACAGCTCGCCGGTCATCAGCTTGTTGCTCTCTGTATCAGCAATAGAAAAGATTGTCTGGCGGATCACTTCTTTTAATGTATATTGTGATACCAGAATGGATTCGTTCTTTTCAATATATGGAAGGTAGGCGAAATCACTTCCGGATTTTCCGGCAATCTGAAATTTCGCTTTCTCACAGATAATTAATGTTTGTTCATTTTCATCCGTTGTGATAACGATTTCACTATCCGGGAGCTTTCTGACAATTTCAGAAAAGATTTTTGCATCCAGAGCAATCATACCAGGCTGTACAATTTCACCTTCGATAATTGTTTCGATTCCAAGTTCCATATCATTTGCTGTCAGTTTGATTATATCGTTTGTCGCATCAATCAAAATACATTCCAGAATCGGCATTGTTGTTTTAGAAGGAACTGCTTTGGAGACGATTCCCACACCTTTTGCCAGATTGGATTTTGTGCAGATAATTTTCATGTGTATAACTCCTTTCGCTGAGCCAGATAAATTTTTATATATAAGATATCCGCATTCGCCGCCTTAGGATGTGTGGATATGTGCATAACCTGTGCAAACCCGCGCCAGTTCGTGGATTCCGGGATGGAAATCTTCGTTGAACGGGCTTGGATTTCATGAGGATGAATGCAGGAAAACCATCAAAGCGGACTGATTTTCTTTTGAATGATACTGAGTGTATTTTTCAGAGAATCATTGTTTTCCATATCTTTCGACACTTTATCCACACCATGTTTCACAGTCGAGTGGTCTCTTCCGCCAAGTAAGGATCCGATCATTTTCAGAGGGGTGTCTGTCATGGAACGGCAAAGATACATGGCAATATGACGTGCGCTTGTTGTCTTTGCGTCGCGGCTTGCGCTCTTTAAGTCCGCTACAGAGATCCCGAAATGTTCGGAAACTGTTTCGATGATCAGTTCCGGCGTGATCTTCCGGTTTTCATCCGGCGAGATCAGATCTTTTAAAGCCTCGGCTGCAAGTGAAATATTGATCTCTTCGTTCTTTAATTTATACAGTGCGATCAGTTTGTTAAGAGAACCTTCCAGCTCCCGGATGTTGGATTTGATGTTAGTCGCAATAAACTGCAGAACATCTTCCGGAATATGGTAGCGTTCCAGCTGATCGGATTCGATTTTTTTCTTCAGAATTGCCATTCGGGTCTCGTAATCCGGAGCCGAAATATCAGCGATGAGTCCCCACTCAAACCGGGTACGAAGCCGTGCCTCCAGTGTTTCGATATCCTTAGGAGGTTTGTCCGAGGAAATGATGATCTGTTTTCCGGCCACATGCAGGTGATTGAATGTGTGGAAAAACTCTTCCTGGGTACTCTCCTTTCCTATAATAAACTGGATATCGTCAATCAGGAGCACATCGACATTTCTGTATTTATCACGAAAAGCAGTCATCGGAAGTTCGTTTCCTGTTTTACCGCTTCTGAGGGATTCGATCAGCTCATTGGTAAAGGCCTCACTTGTCACGTAGAGAACCTTTTTCTTCGGATCTTTTTCCAGAATAAAATGAGCAATCGAATGCATCAGATGGGTTTTCCCAAGTCCTACACCTCCGTAGAGGAATAAAGGATTGTATACTTCACCCGGTGATTCTGCAACTGCAAGGGATGCGGCATGGGCGAAATTGTTGTTTTTGCCGACGACAAAGGTATCAAATGTATAGCGCGGGTTTAAGTTTGCACGCTCTATCATAAGAAGATTGTCGTTTTTCTTTGTGTGTGCCGCTGCTTTTTTCTTGTGAGCATTTGCTATTTCTTCTACCTTTTCCAGTTCGCTCGGGTTATCCGGAATAAATTTGACATCATACTCGATTCCGGTAATTTCAGCGATCGAAACTTTAAATGGAAGGAGGTATTTTTTCTCTATGTAATCGATATAATCACCGGTCCCATCTAACGTCACGAGAATATAGACGGTATTTTCAATTACATCATAGACTTTTAATGGAAGAATCCATGTTTTAAATGAAACGTCGGAAAGACTATGCTCAAGTCTTAAATTTTCAATTATTTCATTCCATTTTTCTGTTACGATGTCCATTTTGATGACTCCTAATCTTATTGTTTTAGTACTGTCCGCCTGTCAGAGACGTCTGATCAGGACATGACTGAAAAGCACAGCAAAAAACACCCGACACAAAAAAACGGGCCGGATTTTCGCTGCGATCTCGTGAAATAAATAGATTCACTCCCTTATATATTACAACAAAAAGATTTCAAGTGCAATGTAAAATCGATGTGGATAAGATTTTGAACAGTGGAAAACCGCATGAAACCGGAAAAAAAATGACGAATTTAGCAGAATCCAACATGTTTTCCACACAAAATCACAAAATTATCCACAAAATGTTGAAAACATGTGGAAATCAGCGTGTAAAGCATTCCGGAGCAGATAAAATTGTCCCGGTCCTGTGGAAAGGAGCTGTATAACTGTGGATCCTTGTGAAAAAACGTAAAAAAATCACGGAATTACTTGACTTGCAGGGGGTTTTTGACTATAATCAGACGTGGTGTCTTTTAGCAAAGAACGATATTAATGTACTTATATTTATATATATAAGTTTCAGGTTAAGGAGGTGGAAAGTAATGAAAATGACATTTCAGCCAAAGAAACGTTCCAGAGCGAAAGTTCATGGATTCAGAGCAAGAATGAGCACGGCAGGCGGAAGAAAAGTTCTCGCAGCCAGAAGAGCAAAAGGAAGAAAAAGATTATCAGCGTAGGCCGCATATATGTGGCCTTTTCTTCTATACAGAATGAAGAAAAGGCGGATAATCTGCGTACCGTAGAACATATCAGGAGCATACGGCAATGCAGTTTTCAGAATCATTGAAAAAGAACAGGGATTTTCAGCTGACCTATAAAAAAGGAAAATCCTATGCAAACAGATATCTTGTCATGTATGTCAGAGAGAATGGTACCTCGGGCAACAGACTGGGACTTTCAGTCAGCAAAAAGGTAGGGAACAGTGTAGTCCGTCACAGGGTTACACGGCTATTGAGAGAAAGTTATCGACTGCAGGAAGAGCATTTCCGGCGTGGATATGACATAATTATCATTGCACGGGCTTCGGCAAAGGACAAAAGCTATCAGGAAATAGAAAGTGCAGTGGTCCATCTCGGAAAACTTCATCATATATATTTACAGGACACACAGCAGGATTCTTCGGATAAGGGAAATGAAATGGAGATGAAACGATGAAAAAACTGTTGCTTGCAGTAATTCGTTTTTACAGAAAGCATTTATCAAAGTACAAGCTGCCGACACAGCACTGTATTTATACGCCGACCTGTTCGGAGTACGGACTGGAGGCAATCGAGAAGTACGGAGCCTTAAAGGGAGGACTTCTTACGGTCTGGAGAATACTCAGATGTAATCCGTTCCACCGGGGAGGATACGATCCGGTACCGTAATTAAATAATACCTGAATATGGAGGAGAACTGATGGAAGGTTTATTATTGACACAGTCATCGGCTCCGATCGTCGGCCAGATTTCCTGGCTTCTGGGGCATCTGATGAACGGAATTTTCAGTGTGCTTAGTAATGTATTCCATATTGAAAATATTGGTCTTTGTATCATTATTTTTACAATCATTATCTATACACTGCTTCTTCCATTGACGTACAAACAGCAAAAGGCGTCAAAACTGACTGTTGTAATGAATCCGGAGCTTAGAAGGATTCAGAACAAATATAAGAACAAAAAAGACCAGGCATCGATGATGAAGATGCAGGAAGAAACCAAGATGGTCTATGAGAAATACGGAACTTCCATGATGGGAGGCTGTTCGCAGCTTTTGATCCAGCTGCCGATTCTGTGGGGTCTGTTTTATGTAATCCGTAATATCCCGGCTTATGTAGACGGAATCAAAGAAGTTTACATGCCGCTCGTAAATCAGCTTTTGTCCACCGAAGGCGGACAGGCGGCAATGGAGGCGCTTGGTAAGACGAATGCGATTGCAATGGATCCGTCCAGATATAAATTCAGCCAGCCCAACGTTATGGTGGATGCGCTTTACAAATTTCAGGAAAGCAGCTGGGATACTCTGGCCGACAAACTGCCGGATCTGGAGTCGCTGATCCGTTCTACTCAGGATAGTCTGACACATTTGAATTCTTTCCTCGGAATCAATATTGCGGAAACTCCACTGAATATTTTCATGAATTCGATTCAAACAGGAGCTGTTATAGCGGCAATCCTGGCTCTGTCTATTCCGATTATTTCGGGATTGACACAGTATATCAGTATGAAACTTTCACCGACGGCAGCGCCGACAGAAAATGACAGCAGTGACAATTCCATGGTAAATTCCATGAATGCAACGATGAAGATCATGCCGTTATTTTCAGTGGTAATGTGTTTTACATTCCCTTCCGGTATCGGACTTTACTGGATCGCCAGTGCAGTAGTACGTATGATTCAGCAGCTTGCTATTAATAAATATCTTTCCAGGATATCGATTGAAGAACTGATTGAGAAGAATCAGAAAAAAGCGGCGAAAAAGAGAGAAAAGAAGGGCACAAACGCACAGAAACTTTCTGAGATGGCTCAGGTTCACGCAAGAAGCATTGAAGAGCCAAAACAGAAAAAGATGACAGAAAAAGAAAGAGAAGAAGCCTTACAAAGAGCGGCTGAGAAGAGCAAAAACGCAAAATCAGGAAGCCTCGCAGCGAAAGCAAATCTGGTAAGACAGTATAATGAAAGTAATCATAAAGACAGTCAAAAGAAGTAAGAGATGAAGAAAGAGGTTATCAGGATGGGTGAAATTACAGTATCAGCAAAAACAGTGGATGATGCAATTACAGAAGCCCTGATCCAGCTTGGTGTTACAAGTGATATGCTGGAATACGATGTAATTGAAAAAGGAAGCAGCGGTTTTCTTGGAATCGGAAGCAAACAGGCTGTCATCCGTGCATGGAAAAAGAAAACAGTAGAAAAAGAAGATGAATTAGAAGAGCTTAAAGAAGAAATCCAGGAGGTCATCTCTGAGGTAAAAGGCGAAGAAAAAGCAGTAAAACCGGAGATGAAATCCGAGGTAAAAGAGAAAAAACCGCGCAGAGAAAAGAAAGAGCGGAAAGAAAAAAGAGAAAAAGAAGCGGCTGAAGTGAAAGAAGTAAAAGAAACAAAGCCGGTTCAGGAGAGTAAAAAGCTCGCAAAAGTGCAGGATGAGACAATTGCAGCATGTGAGAAATTCCTCACAGACGTGCTTCACGCAATGGATATGGAAGTTAAAATTTCATCCCGTATTGATGAAGAGGGCGCCCTCGAAATCGTGATGGATGGAAAGAATATGGGAATCCTGATCGGTAAGAGAGGTCAGACACTGGATTCTCTTCAGTATCTTACAAACAGAGTAGCAAACAAGACACAGGATGGATATGTGAGAGTGAAGCTGGATACAGAAGACTACAGAAGAAGAAGAAAAGAAACTCTCGAAAATCTTGCGAAAAACATTGCCTACAAGGTAAAGAGAACGAAGAAACCGGTTGCTCTGGAACCGATGAATCCATACGAAAGAAGAATTATTCATTCTGCTCTTCAGGCAGACCGTTATGTGACGACACACAGTGAAGGAGAAGAGCCTTACAGAAGAGTCGTAGTAACCTTAATCAGAAATAAGTAAAGATAGAAAAAGGGCTGATTTCCATGACAACAGGAGAATCTGCCCTTTTTGTTTTTTGAACAGGAAAATATTTCCAGTGCAGAATATGCAGGAACAAGAGAGGGTGCAGACATGATGAAAGTAACGGAGACAATCGCAGCGATCTCGACAGCCATGTCGGATTCCGGAATCGGAATTGTAAGGATCAGCGGACCGGATGCATTTGAAATTGCAGACAGGATTTATAAAGGGAAGAAAACACTTTCCTCGCAGCCATCTCATACCGTACATTATGGGTGGATCAAGGACGGGGAAAATACGATAGATGAAGTGCTGGTGATGCTTATGAGAGGACCGCACAGCTATACAGGAGAAGATACCGTGGAAATCGACTGCCACGGGGGAGTCTTTGTCGTCAGAAAAATACTGGAAACCGTACTGAAAAACGGCGCCAGAGCTGCTGAACCGGGTGAATTTACAAAGAGGGCTTTCCTGAATGGAAGGATGGATCTGTCGCAGGCAGAGGCGGTCATAGACGTCATTCATTCCCAAAATGAGTATGCCCTGAAGAATTCAGTCAGTCAGTTGAAAGGAAGCGTACAACGCAAAATCAGCGCCATGAGGGAAGAAATTCTGTATCATACAGCCTACATTGAGTCTGCCCTGGATGATCCGGAGCATATTTCTCTGGACGGATACGGAGATACCCTTGTGGAAAAAGTAGAGGAATTGTTGAAAGAACTGAAAAAACTGATCGATACTGCGGATAACGGCAGGATGATGCAGGAAGGAATCCGGACGGTGATCGTAGGAAAGCCAAATGCAGGGAAGTCCTCTCTTCTGAATGCGCTGGTAGGAGAAGAGCGGGCCATTGTGACGGAGATTGAGGGGACGACAAGGGATATTCTGGAAGAGCACATCCAGTTAAACGGAGTCAGCCTGAATATTATGGATACGGCCGGAATCCGAAAGACAGAAGATGTGGTGGAAAAAATCGGCGTCGACCGGGCGAAAAATCAGGCGGAAGATGCGGATTTGATTATTTTTGTAGTTGACTCATCGCGAAATCTGGATGAAAATGATTTTGAGATCATGGAGATGATCCAGGATAAGAACGTGATTGTTCTGTTGAATAAGTCGGATCTTGAGACAAAGGTGACAAAAGAAATGATCCAGGAACATCTGGATAAGCCGATGATTGAGATTTCAGCAAAGGAAGAAGAGGGAATCTACGAACTGGAACAGACCGTAAAGGAGATGTTTTTCCGGGGCGAGATTGCTTTTAATGATGAAGTCTATATTACGAATGTGAGACAGAAAGAGGCTCTGGAACAGGCCTTTACAAGCCTGAAACAGGTAAAACGAAGTATCGAAGACGGCATGCCGGAGGATTTTTATACGATTGATCTGATGGATGCATACGAAGCACTTGGAAGTATTACGGGAGAAACGATAGGAGAGGATCTGGTTAATGAAATATTCAGTAAATTCTGTATGGGAAAATAAAGACGTGTACGATGTTGCCGTAATCGGCGCCGGACATGCGGGCTGTGAGGCGGCCCTGGCGGCGGCAAGACTTGGGATGAGGACGATTGTCTTTACGGTCAGCATGGAAAGCGTGGCGATGATGCCGTGTAATCCGAATATCGGCGGAACATCAAAGGGGCATCTGGTAAAAGAGGTGGATGCTCTCGGCGGAGAGATGGGAAAGGTCATCGACCGCACATTTATTCAGTCAAAAATGCTGAATCGTTCCAAAGGGCCTGCGGTTCATTCATTGAGAGCGCAGGCGGATAAACAGGAGTACAGCAAGGCCATGCGTATGGTGCTGGAAAACCAACCGGGGCTGGACTTAAAGCAGGCGGAAGTGGTGGATATTCTAGTGGAAGACGGGAAAGTTACCGGAGTACAGATCATCTCCGGTGCCATATACCGCTGTAAGGCCGTAATCCTCTGTACAGGGACGTATTTGAAGGCGAGGTGTATTTATGGTGATGTCAGCATAGAAACCGGCCCAAACGGCCTTCAGGCGTCCACATACCTGTCTGACTGCATGAAGAAGCTTGGTGTATCAATGTACCGTTTTAAGACAGGAACTCCGGCGAGAATCGACCGCAGATCGATTGATTTTTCCAAGATGGAAGAGCAGAAGGGAGACGAAAGAATTACACCGTTTTCCTTTACAACAGATCCGGAATCGGTGCAGAGAGAGCAGATTTCCTGCTGGCTGACGTATACGAATGAAAAAACCCATGAAATCATCCGGAATAATCTGGACAGATCCCCTCTGTTTTCCGGCGCGATCGAGGGAACCGGACCGAGGTATTGTCCGTCTATCGAAGACAAGGTCGTAAAATTCGCAGATAAAAACAGGCATCAGGTATTCATCGAACCGGAGGGAGAATATACGAATGAGATGTATATCGGCGGAATGTCCAGTTCCCTCCCGGAGGATGTACAGTATGAGATGTACCGTTCTGTACCGGGGCTGGAGCATGCGAAGATTGTGAGAAATGCCTATGCGATTGAGTATGACTGTATCGATGCAAGACAGCTTTATCCGACGCTGGAATTTCGGAAGGTGGAAGGGCTCTACAGTGCCGGACAGTTTAACGGAAGCTCCGGATATGAGGAGGCTGCGGCACAGGGACTTGTAGCGGGCATCAATGCGGCGCAGAAGATCCTTGGCAGGGAACAGCTCATTCTGGACCGTTCCCAGGCTTATATCGGCGTTCTCATCGATGATCTGGTTACAAAAGAGAGCCATGAACCATACAGAATGATGACATCCAGGGCAGAATACCGCCTCCTGCTTCGCCAGGATAATGCGGACCAGAGACTGACGAAGATTGGATATGAAATCGGGCTGGTTTCAGAAGAACGGTATGAAAATCTCCTGGAAAAGGAAAAAATGATTACATCTGAGATAGAACGAGTAGAACATGTAAATGTAGGAACGAGTGAAAAAGTACAGAATCTGTTAATACAGTATGGAAGTACTCCGCTGAATTCCGGAGCAACCATTGCGGATCTGATCCGGAGACCGGAGCTTCATTACAATATTCTGGCTCCAATTGATGAAAACAGGCCGCAGATCCCGGAAGAAGTGGCAGAGCAGGTTGATATTAATATTAAATATGACGGATATATCAAGCGGCAGATGCGGCAGGTGGAACAGTTCAAGAAGATGGAGAAAAAGAAAATACCGGAGGATATTGATTATAACGATGTGAAAAGCCTTCGGATTGAGGCAGTGCAGAAGCTGAGCGCGCAGCGTCCGGTATCCATTGGACAGGCATCCAGAATATCCGGGGTTTCACCGGCAGATATTTCCGTACTGCTGGTCTATCTGGAGTCCATGAGACGGGCTTAACGGGAAAGGAGAAGAAGAGTGGATAAGGTGTTTGAAGCAAGATTAAAAGAGATCGGTCTTTCCCTGACGGACAGACAGTACGAACAGTTTGATCAGTATTATGATATTCTGGTGGAATGGAACAAGGTAATGAATCTCACCGGAATTACAGAATATGAGGAAGTGAATGAAAAGCATTTCCTGGACAGCCTTTCGATTGTCAAAAGCTGTGATATGACAAAGGTATCATCATTGATCGATGTGGGGACCGGAGCCGGATTTCCGGGAATTCCGCTTAAAATCGTCTTTCCGGAGATCAAAGTTGTGTTGCTGGATTCATTAAATAAAAGAATCCGTTTTCTGAATGAGGTAATTGCAAAGCTGGGACTTAACGGAATTGAAACGATCCATGGAAGAGCAGAAGATTTCGCTAAAAAGGCGGATTATAGAGAAAAGTTTGACCTTTGTGTATCGCGCGCAGTGGCAAATCTGGCCACTTTATCGGAATATTGCCTTCCTTATGTAAAAGTTGGCGGCTATTTTGTACCGTATAAGTCGGAAGAAGTGGATGAAGAAGTAGAACAGGCACGCAATGCGGCAAAAATTCTTGGAGGAACAATCGAAGAAGTGTATAAGTTCAAGCTGCAGGGAACCGAGATTGGCCGTTCATTCATTAAAATTAAGAAAATCAAATCTACGGCAAAGAGATATCCGAGAAAAGCAGGCCTGCCTGCAAAAGAGCCATTACAGTAATAAAAAAAATGAGTGTTTCACGTGAAACACTCATTTTTTTTGTTATTTTGGATCAAGAAGGATCTCAACCTGTTCGCAAAATTCTTCCGGTTTTTCAATGTGAGGATAGGCTTTTGTCTCTCCCATGGAGACAATTTCGATTGACGGAAGGTATTTTTGATACTGGGATGCGTTCTCATTAAAGAGAGGATTCTCAGCACCGGTAATAATAAAGATACTGTGTGTGATCCTTGAAAGGAATGGTGCAAGGTTCACATTCGTATAGTTTCCGCGGATGCTTGCAAACAGGTATCTGGAATGCATATGATCCAGATGAGCAGACTCATAATAGGTATTGACCATAAGCTCATCGATCTGAGCAGGATCAAAGAATGCTTCTTCCGATTTTGCGGCAATCCGTCTCCGGCAGAACAAGATATTATAAAGGAAAGTGCCAAGCAGTGGCATATTGATAAAGTGATATAATAATTTGCTGCGCTTGGAAGGTATTTTAGCCAACTCATGCAGGCTCTGCGGATTAACGAAGATCATTTTATCAATTAGTTCCTGGCTGGAGGTTGCTGTCATTGCTACAAGAGGAGCAGAAGCACCAGTGGCGATGACATCTACAGGTTCATGGACTACATGTTTGATAAAATCGGAAATCATCTGTACATACAGAAAATTGGTATAGGTCAGGTTTGGCTTATCTGACTGACCACATCCGAGAAGATCTACCGTATAAACAGTATGCTCCCTGGAAAGTAAAGGAACAATGTGAGACCACTCTATAGATGAGCTTGCCGGAGCAAGATCGTGGAGCAGCAGCAAAGGCTTCCCAGTGCCGCATTTTCTATAATGAATCTTCCCAAAACGCCATTCATAATCAGATTCATTCTCTTTGTGAAGCAGATTATGCAGTGTAGAGAGATGATGAATCGTTCTGTTTATAATATGTATTGTAGCTGCACATAAGGCAGTCAGGATAACAAAAGATCTTATTTTTTTCTTCATAAATTCGGCCAACTTTCATAGTTATTCTTATGATATATTATACTACATTGGATAGAGCAAGAAAAGAAGTGAATGTATGAAATTTTCGACACGATTCTTGTTTTGGTTATTGCTCATCGAGAATTCAAGGCGCAGTGGTTTGGTGCAAAAAGAAAATGTTTCACGTGAAACATCATGTGTTTGAGGGACAATTTTAGTTTGAAGACAAAGACCTGGTTTTGTTCAAAAATGTTCCACGTGAAACATTTTTGCCGAAATCGGAGCTGCACAGCTGAATTGACACGAGTTTCTTGATGTTCCACGTGAAACATTCTGCTGAAATTTGAGTTATGGAGCTGAATGAATACAAAATTTTTTTGTTTCACGTGGAATATTTCACCGAAATCTGAACCACATAGCTGAATCGTTACGAATTTTTCATGTTTCACATGAAACATTATATAGATTATAGAAATAAAAAATGTTATAATAAGGCTTATGAAAGAAAGGTGAAGTATAAATGGGTAGAATAATTGCGGTTGCCAATCAGAAAGGCGGCGTCGGCAAGACGACAACAGCTATTAATTTATCCTCGTGTCTGGCGGCAAAAGGACAGAAAGTATTGGCGATTGACATGGACCCGCAGGGAAATATGACCAGCGGGCTGGGGGTAGAGAAAGATCAGGTAGAAAATACAGTCTATGATCTGATCATTGGAAAAGCAGGAATTGAAGAGGTTCTGTGCAAAGAAGTGATTGAAAATCTGGACGTGCTTCCTACAAATATTGATTTGTCGGCCGCTGAAATCGAAATGATTGGAGTAGAAAACAAAGAATATATCCTCAGAGATGAGGTGGCAAAGATAAGAGAAAATTATGATTATGTGATTATCGACTGCCCTCCGTCTTTGAATATGTTGACAATCAATGCGATGACGACAGCTGACAGTGTACTGGTCCCGATTCAGTGTGAATACTATGCTCTGGAGGGATTAAGCCAGCTGATCCACACAATTGAACTTGTACAGGAAAGATTGAATGAGAATCTGAAGATGGAAGGCGTCGTGTTCACAATGTATGATGCGAGAACAAATCTTTCACTTCAGGTAGTGGAAAATGTAAAAGATAACCTGGAACAGACGATCTACAAGACCATCATTCCGAGAAATATCAGACTTGCTGAGGCGCCAAGCTATGGTATGCCGATTAATCTGTATGATCCAAAGTCAACCGGAGCAGAGAGTTATATGCTATTGGCAGATGAAGTGATTCATAAAGGAGAAGAAGAATGACAGCGAAAAGAAGTGGATTAGGAAAAGGACTTGGAAAGGGACTGGACAGTCTGATCCCGGATAACCGTTCGGCCAAAAAGAGTACGCCTGCAAAGGAAAAAACAGAAGAAGCGGTATCAACTGGAGAAAAACTGGTGAAAATCAATATGATTGAACCAAACAGAGAACAGCCGAGAAGAAATTTTGAGGAAGATTCCCTTCTGGAACTTGCAGAGTCGATCAAGCAGTTTGGAGTGCTGCAGCCGCTTCTTGTACAGAAAAAGGATGGATATTATGAAATTATCGCCGGAGAACGGAGATGGAGGGCAGCTAAGCTGGCCGGAGTCAAGGAAGTGCCAGTGATTATAAGAGAATATTCAAAACAGGAAGTCGTTGAGATTGCTCTGATAGAAAATATTCAGAGAGAAAACCTGAATCCAGTAGAAGAAGCACAGGCATATAAAAGACTGATGGAAGAGTTTTCCATGAAGCAGGATGAAATCGCGGAGCGTGTTGGAAAGAGCAGAACAGCAGTAACGAATTCGATCCGTCTCCTGAAGCTGGATGAAAGAGTACAGCAGATGCTGATTGACGATATGATTTCAAGTGGACATGCAAGGGCACTTCTTGCTTTGGAAGATAAGGAAGAACAATATGCGGCTGCAACTCAGGTTTTTGATGAAAAACTGAGTGTAAGAGAGACAGAAAAGCTGATCCGTGAATGGAATAAACCAAAACCGGAGAAAAAGAAAGTAAAAAAGGAAAATGATTTTATTTACCATGATCTGGAGGAAAAAATGAAAGGAATCATGGGAACGAAAGTCAGCGTCAACAGAAAGGCAAATGGCAAAGGAAAAATAGAAATAGAGTATTATTCTGACGAAGAACTGGAAAGACTGTTTGAGATGATCATGAGTATTAGAGAGGAAGTCAGATAAGATGCAGAGTAAAATTCTGGAATCGATAGGTATTGATCCGGCATATATTCTGATTGTCATGTTTCTGATTCTGATTATACTGGGAGCTTTTCTTGTGAGTCTCAACATGAAGTATAATCGACTGAAAAGAAGCTATTCCCGGTTTATGCGAGGAAGCGACGGGAAGACGCTGGAAGATAATATCCGGCGTCACCTGGAAGAAATGGAGAGGATTGAAGAACTTTCCGGACAGAATCAGATGGAACTGCGGTCATTAAAAGAAAAAATCAGTGGAAGTATTCAGAAAACGGGACTGGTGCAGTACGATGCTTTTAATGAAATGGGCGGGAAATTGAGCTTTGCGTTTACGATACTGGATGGAGAAGACAATGGCTGGATCTTAAATGCCATGCACAGCAGAGAAGGATGTTACATTTATATAAAAGAAATTGTGAACGGAGAATGTCACACAGAACTTGCCGAGGAAGAGGCGGAATCACTGGAACAGGCTATGTATGGTGATTCAGAGGAACTGGCAGGAATAGAATAAGGAAGGAAGAGTTTAAAATGTTAGATATTAAGTTTGTCAGAAGTAACCCGGATGTAGTAAAAGAAAATATCAAAAAGAAATTTCAGGATGAGAAACTGCCGCTGGTAGATGAAGTACTGGAACTTGACAAGAGAAACCGTGAAATCAAACAGGAAGTAGAAGCGCTGCGAGCAGATAAGAACAAAATTTCAAAACAAATCGGTGCCTGCATGGCTCAGGGAAAGAAAGAAGAAGCGGAAGAACTGAAAAAACAGGTGGAGGCAAATGCCGGAAGAACAGCTGAACTTTCTGCAGAAGAAAAGGAAGTAGAAGAGAAAATCAAAAAGATCATGATGGTGATTCCGAATATCATTGATCCGTCTGTACCAATCGGGAAAGATGACAGCGAAAATGTAGAGCTGGAACGCTTCGGAGAGCCGGTTGTTCCGGACTATGAGATCCCATATCATACAGAAATCATGGAAAAATTCAATGGAATCGATCTGGAAAGCGCCGGAAAAGTGGCAGGAAACGGTTTCTATTACCTGATGGGGGACATTGCAAGGCTTCACTCAGCGGTAATCTCTTATGCAAGAGATTTTATGATTAACCGCGGATTTACTTACTGTGTACCGCCGTTTATGATACGCAGCAATGTCGTGACCGGAGTAATGAGCTTCGCAGAAATGGATGCAATGATGTATAAGATTGAAGGAGAAGATCTGTACCTGATCGGAACAAGTGAACACTCCATGATTGGAAAATTCATTGATTCCATGCTTCCGGAGGAGACACTTCCGAGAACACTGACCAGTTATTCTCCATGCTTCAGAAAAGAAAAAGGGGCACACGGAATTGAAGAGCGTGGTGTATACAGAATACATCAGTTTGAAAAGCAGGAAATGATTGTTGTATGTAAACCGGAAGACAGTATGGAATGGTATGAAAAAATGTGGAAAAACACAGTAGATTTCTTCCGCACTCTGGATATCCCGGTACGTACACTGGAATGCTGCTCCGGAGATCTTGCGGATCTGAAAGTGAAGTCCTGCGATGTGGAAGCATGGTCTCCAAGACAGAAAAAATATTTTGAAGTAGGAAGCTGCTCCAACCTTGGAGACGCTCAGGCAAGACGTCTTGGAATCCGTGTAAAAGGACAGGACGGAAAGAAATATTTTGCACATACACTCAATAACACAGTAGTAGCGCCGCCAAGAATGCTGATCGCATTTCTGGAAAACAATCTTCAGGCAGATGGCTCTGTGAAGATTCCGGAAGCGCTTCAGCCTTACATGGGTGGAATGAAGGAAATCAGATAATGCATAAATATTCAAAAGCAATCGGGTTCGGAGGTGATATCTCCGGATCCATGATGAGAAAAGTGGAAGAGGAAGTCCGCAGAGAATTCACCTCCCATGAAAGAATGATACTGGATGAAGATACCGATTACTGTGAATTCCGAAAGATTCTTGGAGAGCGTCTGGAACTGGCCATGTACGGTGTAATGGATCTGGACGAAAACTTTGAAAAAGAATACAGCGTGCCTGTATTTCAAGGAAAAGGAATCACCACATACGCGGATGTTATTGTAGAGAAAAAGATTGACAAAGAGGCTTATATAGGCATCTGCGAGGATGCCAGAGTGGACATTTCCCTGATGTTTTATCTTCAGAATCCGATGGAGTATGTAAGAGAACTTCAGTCTGGAAATCTCAGCAAAAAGAAAACATCCGTGACGCTCGCGGGACTTGCATATGATGGTACTGTTCTGTTCCCTGTCACAAAAAATGAAAAGGACAAAAAGGAACAAAGAGAACAGTTCCGGGACAGGATGATGCTTGTAAGCGCCGCCAGAAAAGGCGATTCCGAGGCAATAGAGACACTGACACTCAAAGATATGGATACGTACCAGAAAGTGTCCAAAAGAGTGGTTACAGAGGATATTTTCAGTATTATAGACACGTATTTTATGCCGTACGGCGTAGAATGTGACCTGTATTCAATCATGGGTGAAATCCTGGATATGGATCTGGTTATCAATGAGGTGACAAGGGAAAAAATCATGATTCTCACACTGGATGTCAATGAAATGATTTTTGATGTCTGCATTCCGAAAGCCAATATACTGGGAGAACCGGCAGTGGGAAGAAGGTTCCGCACGAATATCTGGCTCCAGGGTAAAATTAATTTTTCATAAAAGCTTCACAACACCCCCGGGATATGGTATAATCAGGGGTGTTGTGACAATTATGTTTCCGTAGCTCAGCAGGATAGAGCGACCGCCTCCTAAGCGGTAGGTCGGGTGTTCGAATCACCTCGGGAACGGGTTTTAAAAGCAGGAATTATCAGCCGAAAAGGCGAAATAATCTCCTGCTTTTTACTTTGTCCTTTGTAGATTTAGGGAGGCAAAAAGCCTGCAACATGGTATAATTGCTTTATAGGGAAAGAGATAGTTGGTGTGCTGAATTGATTCGTTGAAATTCGAGAGGCAGGTATAGCTATGAGCAAAACAGAAAAAGAATTGGTAGTTATTGATGAAAAAGCCCAGGCACCAAACAGTGAAGTGGCACACTATAATCCTGTCTTTGACAGTTGACGGAAGAAAAAATCGCTGTATCCCTTGTGCTTACTGGGCTACAGCGATTTTTGCTGTTGTTTCGAACTATAGTAATTTATTCCTTCCCTTTACTTTTTTTCTGGATTGTTCTCATTTTACTTTTGGTTATGAATTGATAGTCCGTCCGGAAACCGCAGGCTTCATGAAGAGCATCCGTGATACTTTCCCGACGATACAGAGGGATGAAGCCCTGCTCTTGTATCCCGGCAAAGTTCATTGCTTTCAGTGTGTCCAGCAATTCTTCGCAGGTGTATTTTAAATCCAGTTTTTTCTCAAGGTAACGGTAGACGGTTAATCCAAGAAAACAGATCAGGAAATGGGCTTTGATCCTGTTTTCATCCCTTAAATAAACCGGTCTTGCAGTAAAATCCGTTTTCATGATCCGGAAGCATTCTTCGATCTTCCATCTGCCTTCACTTACTTTTAAGATATCATCGACCTCATCATCTAAAAGATCCGTGCATACTGCATAAAGCCCATCATACTGCGCCTCTTCTGCAATCTTATCCTCATCCAGATACTGTTTGATATCCGCAGCCTCCCCATCTTTTGTAACAGCCATCTTTCCAATGAAACGTGCCGGGTCATTCGGGTTCTTCCGGTTCTTTTTTGTTTTCCCCGAATCCAGCATTTTTTGTGCCCGCTCCACCTGTTTGTTACGGATGGATTTCTGATACAGGGCATACTTTGGGGAATAAGTTATGATTAAACGCTGGTGCAGCTTTTTTGTGGTATACGGTTCGTCCTTGTAATAAAGCCCTTTGTCATCTTCCGGCAGTTTCGTGATATCGACAGGCTTGTCATCGGAGACCCGTTTAAATCCCTGCGGGTCCAGCGCCCACTCTTTTTCTTCTTTCTTCAGCTTTTTGATCGACTGGGTTACGATATAAGCCCGCTCTCCCATATGGTTGTATTCCCGGATGGATTCTGAACCCAGTCCGGCATCGCTGCAGTAAATAAATTTCTGGCATCCGAAATCCCCAAGAACTTTCTTTTCTAACGGCTTCAAGGATGTCTGTTCGTTTGCATTTCCCGGGAAGAGAGAAAACGCAAGAGGAATCCCATCCCCGTCCATGAAAAGCCCCATTTGAATGATCGGATTCGGTCTGTGTTCTTTGCTTTTCCCGTACTTTTTGCTGCCATCTTCCTGTTCAATCTCGAAATAATAATTCGAGCAGTCATAATAAAGGATCTTATCATTCCTTTTCCCCATGAAATGGCTGTTTTTATAGACTTCTGCCTGGATCAGGTCGCATTCAGCACCGAGAACATCCAGGGCGCGGTATACATCATGAAGTTCATAGGAAGGTTTTTCTAAGAACTCCGATGCAGCTTTATAGGAAGAACGCTTGCTGCATGGATCCAGTATCCTTGCATAGATCAAGTCAGAAAGGATCGCGTTGATGTCATATTTAAATTTATATCTTTGTTTCAATTTCCGACAGATCTTATTCATCTGCATCTGATAATAGATGGACTGCAGGAAAAGGTATCCTCCACGGAAAAAGGTTTGTTTATGATAATCCAGCAAGCGGTCTGCATGAAAAGTGAGTTTTATCTGTTTTTCTTCTTTTTCCTGTTTATACTTTAAAGTTTCTATGCGTGCTTGTTCTCTTGCCCAGGCCATTACATCATCTCGTGTCGGACCGTGTTCTGGTAAAAGTTCTTTTAGAGTTCCCAGTTTCCTGACGATAACAGAAGTACTGACTCCTTTGTCATTAACATAGCCTTTTGAAATATAAAAAGATTCAGCGTTCTTGGATTTCGAGGTTACAACTCTCATAGAAAAAATACCCCCTTTTATATATTTTACAACACATTGCAATAAAATACAATATATAAAAACAGAAAAATTGACACAAAAAATGCAGGTTTTATGCGGCCTGCAAGTACTTTTTCTATTATTCAACTGTCAAACTCCCGGAATTATCAGCCGAAAAGGCGAAATAATCTCCTGTTTTTTATTTTGTCCTTTATAGATTTAGGCAAAAAGCCTGCAACATGGTATAATTGCTTTATAGGGAAAGAGATAGTTGGTGTGCTGAATTGATTCGTTGAAATTCGAGAGGCAGGTATAGCTATGAGCAAAACAGAAAAAGAAT
>NZ_NFHY01000022.1:0-50292 GCF_002161525.1 Drancourtella sp. An57 | reverse complement strand
AAAAATGGTTTGTAATATATTCATAAGTCTATTATGCAGGAAAAACACATAAAAAGAAACCCCCAATTCCCCCATGAATGGGGGCTAGGGGGCTGAAGTGTCGAAGACACTTTTTTATTGTTGTCCGGGAAATGTTACGCAGGTTCTTCAGAAAACTTGCGGTTTCGGAGCATCTCAATTTCGCGGCGGTAAGGCGGGAGCGTTTTCTTTGGATTTTCGACGGAAGGGATATAAGGTGTTTCCAGAATCTTTGGTACTTCCATGAAATCCGGATGGTGTACGATGGAAGCAAGAGCCTCAAATCCGATTTCGCCCTGACCGATATTGGCATGGCGGTCTTTTTGTGCGCCCTGCGGATTTTTGCTGTCATTGATATGGAAGACAGCAATCTGGTCTTTTCCGAGAATCCGGTCAAAGGTTTCGATGACACCGTCAAAATCATTCCGGATGTCATATCCGCTGTCATGTGTGTGGCAGGTGTCAAAGCAGACACGAAGCTTTTCATTATAGGTGACGCCGCTATAAATCCGGGCCAGCTCTTCAAAGGAGCGGCCAAGCTCTGAGCCTTTGCCTGCCATCGTTTCCAGCGCGATCTGACAAGGGGTATCTTTTGTCAGTACTTCATTAAGCCCTTTGATGACCTGAGCAATCCCGGCATCCACACCGGCGCCGACATGGGCACCAGGATGTAAAATGAGTGTGTGGCTTCTGCAGGCGGAAGTTCGCTCGATTTCCAGAGCGAGAAACTCGACCGCAAGCTGAAAGGTCTCCGGTTTCACAGAATTTCCAAGATTGATAATATAAGGTGCGTGAACGACAATATCAGAAATGTGATGGGAGTTCATAAAATCCCACGCTTCCGGGATACGAAGCTCGCTGATGTCTTTCCGTCTTGTATTCTGAGGCGCGCCGGTATAAAACATAAAGGTATCGGCCTGATATGAGGCCGCTTCTTTGGCTGAACCAAGCAGCATATCTTTTCCGCTCATCCCGACATGGGAGCCGAGAAGCGGAGTTTGTCTTTTTTCTTTTGTCATAGTGATTTCCTCTCAAAACAATAATGATTTCTGTTATTATATACTAAAAGAGAAAAAAGCGCAAGAGCTCAAAAATATGGTTGTTGGAGATTCTTTCCTATGTTAGAATATAAGGAACGTAATTTTATATAAAAATCAGAGAAATAAAGAAAGAAGGACGAATGAGATGAAAAAACTGGTAGATTTTCTGGAAGAGGAAATGAAAGCAGCATTTGAAAAAGCAGGATATGACGGAAGCTTTGCGAAAGTGACCTTATCCAATCGTCCGGATTTATGTGAATATCAGTGCAATGGAGCGATGGCAGCGGCTAAGACCTACCACAAAGCTCCGATTATGATTGCAGGGGACGTACTGACTCACCTTCAAGAGAGTGAAGCACTGGAGGATGTACAGGCGGTAAATCCGGGATTTATCAATATGAAAGTAAAAAAAGAGTTTCTTTCTTCCTATGCAGAAGAGATGAGAAAGTCCGGGCAGCTTGGCGTAGAGCATGCAGCTCAGAAGAAACGCATCATTATGGATTTCGGAGGCGCAAACGTGGCAAAGCCGCTTCATGTGGGACATCTTCGTTCAGCAGTAATTGGGGAAAGTTTAAAACGGATTCTGCGGTTTAAAGGACATGAGGTTATCGGAGATGTTCACCTTGGAGACTGGGGATACCAGATGGGACTTGTCATTACCGAACTCCAGAAACGGAATCCGGATCTTCCGTATTTTGACGAACAGTTCACCGGCAAATATCCGGAAGAAGCACCGTTTACAATCAATGACCTGGAAGAGATCTATCCATATGCAAGTGCCTATGCAAAGGAGCACGAGGAGTATAAAGAAGAAGCGCTGAAAGCGACATTTGAGCTTCAGAACGGCAGAAGAGGATACCGTGCACTCTGGAAGCACATCATGAACGTATCGATTGCCGATCTGAAAAAGAATTATGAAAACCTGAATGTAACATTTGACCTCTGGAAAGGAGAAGCAGATGCACAGCCGTATATTCCGGATATGGTGGAAATGCTCAAAGAAAAAGGATTCGCCCATCTGGATCAGGGTGCTCTCGTGGTAGATGTCAAGGAAGAAACAGATACGAAGGAAATTCCGCCGTGCATGATTCTGAAGTCAGACGGAGCAGCCCTCTATGATACGACAGATCTTGCCACACTTGTGGAAAGAGAAGAACTCTATCAGCCGGATGAAGTAATCTATGTGGTAGACAAGCGTCAGGAACTTCACTTTGTACAGGTATTCCGCTGCGCAAAGAAAACGGGAATTGTTCCGGAGGATACCAAGCTGACTTTCATCGGTTTTGGAACAATGAATGGAAAAGACGGAAAGCCGTTTAAGACAAGAGCAGGCGGTGTCATGCGTCTTTCCGATCTGATTCGTGAAATCAACGAAGAGATGTCCCAGAAGATTGCGGAAAACCGGACAGTTGCTCCGGAGGAGGCTGAAAAGACAGCTCAGATGGTCGGACTTGCAGCATTAAAATACGGAGACCTTTCCAACCAGGCATCCAAAGACTATGTCTTTGATCTGGACAAATTTTCTTCTTTTGAAGGAAATACAGGACCGTACATTCTGTACACCATTGTCCGGATCAAATCCATCCTGAATAAATACGCCGAAAACGGAGGAAATCTGGATACATGTTCCGTGAAAGCACCGCACTCTGATTCTGAGCGGGCGCTGATGCTGGAAGCAGCGAAATTTACCGCAGTCCTGGATCAGGCATATGAAGAGCTTGCTCCTCATAAGATCTGCGGTTACATTTACGATCTGGCAAACAGCTTCAACCGTTTCTACCATGATAACAGAATCCTTGGCGAAGAGGATGAAGAAAAGAAGCAGGGATATATCGCACTGCTTGATCTGGTAAGGACGATTCTGGAGACCTCCATCGATCTGCTTGGATTTGAAGCGCCGGAAAGGATGTAGGACTATGACAGAACGACTGTATAATCAGGATGTCTATACAAAAACCTTTACTGCAACGGTTCGTTCCTGCCAGGAAGCATCCGGCAGGGATGGATATGAAGTAATTCTGGACCGTACCGCCTTCTTTCCGGAAGGCGGAGGGCAGTATGGAGATATCGGATGGCTTTCCGGGATCCGGGTGACGGATACACAGGAGAAAGACGGGGAAGTCATCCATTATACGGAAGAGCCGCTGGAAGCAGGAAGCACGATCGACGGAGAGATAGACTGGAAGATCCGGTTTTCCAGAATGCAGCAGCATACAGCAGAGCACATTTTGTCCGGGCTGGTACATAAACGGTTCGGATATCAGAATGTAGGATTTCATCTCGGAGATGATCTGTGCACCATGGACTTTAACGGACCGGTCACAAAAGAGCAGATGGAAGAGATTGAACAGGAGGCCAACCGGGCTGTTTACCAGAATATCCCGGTTCAGATTCTCTATCCGTCCGAAGAAGAACTGGAAGGAATGGAGTACCGAAGCAAGATTGAAATCGACGGTCAGGTGCGCATTGTCTGGATCCCGGGGTATGACCGGTGTGCCTGCTGCGCTACCCATGTCGGCTCTACCGGAGAAATCGGACAGATCAAAGTGATCGCCATGATGAATTATAAGGGTGGAGTCCGCGTGACAATGGTAAGCGGGGACAGAGCTCTGGCAGATCATGAAAAACGCGAAAAAGATATGAAAGAGATTTCGGCGATGCTTTCTGCAAAAGAAGATGAACTTCCGGAGGCAGTCAGGAGACTGAAGGATGAAAATGAAAACCAGAAGCATCAGATCATTGAACTGCAGAGAAAAATGACTGCCCTGAAGGCACAGCAGGTTCCGGAAGGAACATACAGCCAGTGCCTGTTTGAGACGGATCTGGATCAGACCAGCATCCGGGAACTGATGAATCACGTTCTGGAACGAAGTGTTGCTGTGTGCGCTGTTTTCCTGAAACGGGGCGAGCAGTACCAGTATGTAATCGGAAGCCAGAAAAGGGATATCCGTGATCTGGGCAAAAAGCTGAACGAGAGATTTCATGGACGGGGCGGCGGAAAGCCGGGCATGATCCAGGGCTCTCTTACAGGTGAGGAAGAGGAAATCAAAGCATATTTTGAGGAGATAATCAATGTTCAATAATCAGCCAAACAGACAGCCGGGAAATCCGTTTGCGAGAATCATTATTCCGATTTTGATTTACTGGGCGATCAATTTCCTTGTGGATATTGTTGTTGTCGCGGCTTATCTGGCTGCGCGTGCACAGGATCTGCTGCATGCCTATGAAAGCCAGACTGCGTTTCAGACATTTATGGAAGAAACACTGACATTTGCGCTGAGCCATTCGACGGAAATTACGTCGGCGGCGGCAGTGCTGGCGCTTCCAATTTATATCTACATGATGAGAAAGGATGAGAAATACCGAAGGTTGTTTACGGTACCGGATCCGGATTCCGGCAAAACACCGGCATGGACCTATCTGTATGCAGTTCTGCTTGGAGTGACAGCCGGAGTTGCGCTGAACAATATCCTGATTCTGAGCAATATCAGCAGCATCAGCGCTTCTTATCAGACAACGTCAGCAGGACTTTACGCTTCACCGGTGATCATCGAAGTGATTGGACTCGGAGTGATTGTACCGGTTCTTGAAGAGTGCCTGTACAGAGGAGTTATTTTCAGAAGAATCCGGGACATGGTAGATGCCAGAAAAGCCATTTTGTTTTCCGCGCTGATTTTTGCCGTTGTGCATGGAAATATTGTACAGTTTCTGTATGCGTTTGTATTCGGACTGCTTTTGTCATATGCCTATGAGACTTACAAAAGTATCAAAGCACCGGTTTTGCTGCACTGTGCAGCAAATCTTGGCTCAGTGCTTCTGACGGAAACGAATGCGTATGAATGGATATTCCAGACACCGCTGAGGATGGGAATTATTACTGTTGTCTGTGCATTTGCGGCGTCTGTGTTCTTTGTACAGATTCGAAATATGGAGAACACAAAAAAAAGCGGGCATGGCCAGCCATAGATTTCAGGCGTGCGAATTGGACGTATTTCATTGATTTCAGGCTGTATGAAGGAATAGTCATAAAAAATGTTACAAAATTATTAAAAAACATTGCAAAGAATAGAAGAATAAGATATACTAGACCTTGTAGTGAAAAAAGAAGGACCGAAAGAGTTCGGACATGCAGTTTTAGACAGGAGAGAAGAGAATGAACAAATTTGGGAAGAGACTGGTGATAGCATTGATGGCTAGCTCAATGCTTGCAACTCCGGTTTATGCGGCACCGAATACCGATGAAATCAAAGCTGAAAAGGAACAGAAAGAAAAAGAAGTCGAGTCTGTACAGGCACAGCTTCAGACGATGGTTTCCAAGATTTCTGAGACAGAAGAAAAGCTGGTCAGCAAAGGAGAGGAAATCCAGAAGGCGAAAGAAGATCTCGCCGCAGCTGAGGAAAAACAGCAGCAGCAGTATGAGTCGATGAAAGTCCGGATTAAATATATGTATGAACAGGGCGATACGAAAGCTCTGGAAGATCTGTTTACATCAAACAGCATTGCAGACTTTCTGAATCAGGCAGACTATATTGAAACCGTACATAATTACGACAGAGAAAAGCTTCAGGAATATGTAGAAACAACAAAAAAGATTGAAAACCTGAAAAAGACCCTGGAAGAAGATCTTGCAAATCTGGAAGAGATGCAGACATCTTTCGAAAGCCAGAAAGAACAATTAAGTCAGACACTGGCTGAGAAACAGGCAGAAGTAGAAAATCTTGATCAGGAGCTTCAGGCAGCGATTGCGCAGGCAGCAGCAGAAGAAGAGGCAAGAAGAAAGGCGGAAGAGGAAGCCCGGAGAAAGGCGCAGGAGGAAGCGGCTGCAGCAGCGGCGGAAAGCTCTTCCAGTTCCAATACGACTTCCAGCCAGTCAGGTTCATCGGGAAACCAGAACAGCAATACATCCTCTGGCTCATCCTCGGGGAATACGACATCCAGCAGTGGAAGTTCTAACAGCGGAAGTTCCAGCAGTGGAAGTTCTAATAGTGGAACATCTAACAGCGGAAGCAGCACATCAAAACCGAGTACAGGTTCCGGATCCAGTTCCAGCAGTTCAGGCGGATCCAGCACAAGCAATGCAAGTGCTGCAAGTGTGATTGTAAGCGCTGCAAGAAGCTGTCTTGGTACACCGTATGTATGGGGCGGCAACACACCGGGATCAGGACTTGACTGTTCCGGTCTTGTAAAATATTGCCACAGTGTGGCTGGCATCAGCGTAAAGAGAACATCTTCTGCTCTTGGAGCAGGCGGAAAGGCGGTATCCAGCCCGCAGCCGGGAGATGTCGTATGCTATGTTGGACATGTTGGTATCTATATCGGAGGCGGACAGATGATTCACGCACCGCAGCCGGGAGATGTCGTAAAGGTTCAGAGCGTTTACGGAAGCCCATGGTACAGAAGATACTGGTAAAATCAACGTAAAATATAAGAATTCATGAAAAAACGGCTTGCATGGCCGTTTTTTCTATGTTATACTACGAATGTTGCAAAAAAACACGCATGCGGTTACTTTCGGCGGTGCCGGCAAAAGCGCGGTTCCGGAAGGCAGAAACATGCGGAAGTAAAAAACCACAAATATGGAGGAAGAAACATGAGCGTTATTTCAATGAAACAACTTTTGGAAGCCGGTGTTCACTTTGGACATCAGACAAGAAGATGGAACCCTAAGATGGCTGAGTACATCTACACAGAGAGAAACGGAATCTACATCATCGACTTACAGAAATCCGTTGGAAAAGTAGATGAGGCTTATCAGGCAGTATCCGATATCGCAGCAGAAGGCGGCACAATCCTTTTCGTAGGAACAAAGAAACAGGCTCAGGATGCTATCAAAACAGAAGCAGAGCGCTGCGGAATGTTCTATGTAAACGAAAGATGGCTTGGCGGTATGCTGACAAACTTCAAGACAATCCAGAGCAGAATCGAGCGTTTAAAAGAGATCGAAGCAATGGCTGAAGACGGAACATTTGACGTGCTTCCGAAGAAGGAAGTTATCGCATTAAAGAAAGAATGGGAAAAACTTGAGAAAAACCTTGGCGGTATCAAGAACATGAAGAGACTGCCTGACGCTATTTTCGTAGTAGATCCTAAGAAAGAAAGAATCTGTGTTCAGGAAGCACATACACTTGGAATTCCGCTGATCGGTATCGCTGATACAAACTGTGATCCGGAAGAACTGGATTATGTAATCCCGGGAAATGACGATGCAATCAGAGCAGTTAAACTGATCGTTTCCAAGATGGCAGACGCTGTTGTAGAAGCAAATCAGGGAGCAACTGGCGAAGAAGTATTCGAAGGCGAAGATACAGAGGCAGTTGAAGAGGCAGAAGAAACTGTAGAAGAATAATCCATTTCGACTAAGATTCAGGAGGAAAGCAAAATGGCAGTTACAGCAAGCATGGTAAAAGAATTAAGAGAAATGACAGGCGCAGGAATGATGGACTGTAAAAAAGCTCTTAGTGAAACAAACGGCGATATGGACGCAGCCGTTGAATATTTAAGAAAAAATGGTCAGGCAAAGGCTGAAAAGAAAGCTGGAAGAATTGCAGCAGAAGGTCTTGTTAAAGCAGCTGTAAAAGATGACAAGGTAGCAGCAATCGTAGAAGTAAACTCTGAAACAGACTTCGTTGCAAAGAACGCAGAGTTCCAGGGATTTGTTGATGCTGTAGTAAATCAGGCTCTGAATACAGATGCAGCTGATATGGACGCATTCATGGCTGAGGCATGGAATGCAGATCCGTCCAAGACAGTTCAGGATGCTCTGACAGAAAAGATCTCTGTGATCGGAGAAAAACTGAACATCAGAAGATTTGAGAAAATCACATCTGAAGGATGCGTTGTTGCATACATTCACGGCGGCGGAAGAATCGGTGTTCTTGTAGAAGCTGATACAAACGTTGTAAACGATGAAATCAAAGCATGCTTAAAGAACGTAGCAATGCAGGTAGCAGCTATGTCTCCGAAGTATGTATCCCGTGATGAAGTTTCTCAGGAATTCATGGATCACGAAAAAGAAATCCTTCTTGCTCAGGCTAAGAAAGAAAATCCGAACAAGCCGGACAACATTATCGAAAAGATGATCATCGGACGTCTCAACAAAGAACTCAAAGAGTTCTGTCTGTTAGATCAGGTATACGTTCAGGACAGCGACCTGACAGTTGGAAAATATGTAGAAAAAGTTGCAAAAGAGAACAACGCAGAAGTTACTGTTAAGAAATTCGTTCGTTTTGAAACAGGCGAAGGAATCGAAAAGAAAGTTGACGACTTTGCAGCAGAAGTAGCAGCTCAGGCTGGTATGTAATTTTTAAAAAGTATTAAGGCCCTTGAAGATACCCGTTTTGCGGGATTTTCAAGGGCTTTTTTGTATCGAATAAAATTGACCGCTTTTATAACACAACAAAAGGTGATATAATGTTCCAAGACAGTGACTTAAAGTGACAGCGACTTAAAGTAAAAAGGAGATGAAGGATGAAACGATTGGCTGCGGGGATTCTCTGCCTTGCAGGAGCGGTGCTCCTTTGTGGAGCCTGGACGCAATTTCGCTGGAATCAGTTTGAGATACCTGAGATTATTGGTTCGGAAATTGCCGGTGTTGGAAAATCCGAGGATGAAGCATGCCGGGAATGGTTTTCAGATTATACAGATGCGCTTCAGGGAATGAATGTGCCGTACGAATACCGGATTTACGATGCCGTTCTGAATCAGGTGGAAGTGCTGGACGGCAATGGTTATGTGCAGCTGGATTACACCATGGTACCGGCCGCTGTGAACAGTGAAATTATTCAGAATCTGGAACTGGTGTATCTGGGTGGTCAGGGAGCGGACCACGCCCTGTCCGGTATTGATTCAAGATATCTTTACCTGGGACAGATGGTAGTAAGACTGGAGGAGGAAAACGGAATCTATAAGATTACGGAAAAAATGCGTCCGGTGGATTATCAGATTCAGTCTCCGGAATTTCAGGAGGAGATCCGGACACCTCAAACCCAGCATTATGCGATGCGGACAGACAGAGAAGAGACCTATTATATTGATGACGGAGTGCTTTATGTTACCTATGACGGCGGAGAGACCTTTTCAGAGGTACCGGATGGCTATGAAAGAGTCTGCCGGGAGACAAACGGCCTGTATGATGAAAACCTGGAGGATGGAAGTTATCTGATATCTCCGGAGTTTACCGCATTTCTCGGATTTGACAGTGAGGGGACTGTTATGATTTACAGTATCGATCAGGGAGCAGTCTGGCAGGAGAGCAGGATCACAGATCTGGGATATAAAGCGGGTACGTACCTGTCAAGAATCGGAGATGGCTGTGTGGCGGTTTTTGCTATGGACCGGTCGCTCGGAACGGATTATTATGGGATCTGGATGACGGACGATATGAAAACATGGAGACAGATTTCCACTGGCGAGAGCATGATGACCAATGTAAGTGCCGCGTTCTGGGTCGATGCTCAGACAGGATATTATGCATCCGGACAAGAGCAGAGTGTATTTTACCGGACTGTCGATCAGGGACAGACCTGGCAGGAAATCACGCTTCCTCAGGCGGATGCGGTTATCGAAAAGATGGGATACAATCCATTTGACCAGGTGGAGCAGTTCTATCTGGAAAACGGTGTTTATTATATGGTCGTTGGGCAGGGGGACGATGGAGATTATACGGATCAGGGAAATCTGATCAAAGCATTGTTCCGGTCCGAGGATGGAGAACAGTTTACATTTGAAAAAGAAATCACAGATTCTTTGCAGGAAGCAGGATAGGAGGACAAGATGACGAAGAAAATTTGGAGATTACTTTGCATTCTTTCGCTGTTTCTTGCGGGAATGCTTTTATTTGAAGGAGGAATCCTGTTTTTTCAGTATGGGGCAAGACGGGAAGGCCTTTACTCCGCTTTTGCAGGAGGATGTGCCGCACTGTTTTTCATGACTGCATTTGTGAGAAGCTTTGGAGAAGAAGGACAGAAAGAATACAAAACCTGGAAGATGGCTCTTGCGGAAGGGAGTGCTGCACTTGTCTCCACAGGGGTGGCCCTTTATGTATTCCGGTATCAGCCGTTGGGTTTTCAGTTCAGGACTGCCGGAATTGTACTGTGTGCGGCTCTGGTTTTTATCTGGCAGAGCCTGTTCAGCAGAAAAAGCAGACGGTTGCAGGAAGAAAAGATGAAAAAGACACTGATGGGGCTGTTCCCTGAATGCCGCGATCAGACTCAGCTTACAGAAGCCCCCCGGATTGATGAGCAGGTGCAGAAGACTCTTCTGGTAAAAATGCAGATCTGGGAGCTTAGATGGTGTATTGGACTTCTGGCCGTGGGACTGATTGCAGGCCTGGCGGCGAATATTAGAGGGAACTGGCAGATCTGGTTCCTTGGACTGGTCATTGCAGTGGGATTTGCGTGGCTTTGCGGAAGAGACAGTATCCACACGGCAAGAATTCTGTCAGAATTTGTGGAAAGGCAGCAGAGCAGAGAGATGATTATTTTTTTCCTGTGCTACTACAGCAGGGCCAAAAGACGGTGGGAAAGCATGATTCCGACACTGCAGATCTATCTTCCGATTGCACTCTGCCAGAGCTCGGAATACGATAAAGCGCTGGACCTGCTTGCGTGTATGAAGAAACGGCCGGAGGAAGAGGCGTATTATCTTGTATGGGAGGCAGAAGCGCTGAAGGCAAAAGAGGACTGGGGTGCCCTGAAAGAGACGCTTGGAAAACTGAAAGAGGCAATTCCTCATATGCCGAAAGCAAGACGTGCTGAGATGGAAGAGAAGTATCAGTCATACGAAAGAATATGGAAAGAGAAAGGGGAATGATGGTATGAGAGAGAGTGATTCCGCCACACTAATGACTGAGGGATCAATTTGGAAGAAGATTACTTTTTTTGCAGTGCCCATTTTTCTGGGCAATCTGTTTCAACAGATGTATAATACAGCAGATTCGCTGATAGTCGGTAATTTTCTTGGAAGCAATGCGCTGGCTGCGGTCAGCTCGTCAGGAAATCTGATCTATCTGATGATCGGATTTTTCAATGGAATCGCACTTGGAGCAGGAGTTGTGATTGCGCGATATTTTGGGGCAAGAGACCAGGAGAACGTGGAGAAGGCAGTACATACAACGGTAGCTTTCGGAATCGTGGCAAGTATCGTCCTGACGATTGTCGGAGTATTCTTTGCCCCTCAGATTCTTGTCTGGATGCAGACGCCGGCTAATGTCATGCCGGAGTCAACGGAATATTTCCGGGTCTACTTTATGGGATCCGCGGGATTTGTCATGTACAATATGTTCGTAGGAATCCTGCAGGCAGTGGGAGACAGCAAACATCCATTGTATTATCTGATTCTGTCATCCATAATTAATGTAGTTCTGGATATTGTGTTTATTACGGTATTTGATATGGGAGTGGGCGGAGCTGCCTTTGCTACCGATATTTCTCAGGTGGTCAGCGCTGTACTCTGTATGATCCAGTTGATGCGGTCCAAAGCGGAATACCGGCTGAACCTGCGGAAAATCCGGTTTGAATGGGATATCTTTAAACAGGTGATTCAGTTCGGTCTTCCATCCGGATTTCAGAATTCCATCATCGCCATTGCAAATGTTGTAGTACAGTCCAATATCAATTCCTTTGGCGAAATGGCCATGGCAGGATGCGGAGCATACTCCAAAATCGAGGGGTTCGGATTCCTGCCGATCACCAGCTTCACAATGGCACTTACCACATTTGTCAGTCAGAATCTGGGAGCGAAGAATTATGAGCGCACGAAAAAGGGTGCAAGATTCGGTATTGCCTGTGCCATGATCCTTGCGGAAATAGTAGGAATCGTGATCTTTCTTGCTGCCCCTGTTTTTGTTGGGGCATTTGACCGGACACCGGAAGTGATTGTATTTGGAACCGAGAGGGCACGGACATCTGCGCTGTTCTACTTCCTGCTGGCGTATTCGCACTCTATAGCGGCGGTACTGAGAGGAGCCGGCAAATCAGTTATACCTATGATTGTCATGATGATTTTCTGGTGCGTGATCCGTGTGGCGGTGCTGACAGGCGTGTCGATTTTGATTCCGTCCATTGCGGTAGTTTACTGGATCTATCCGCTGACATGGACTTTGAGTTCTGTCGCATTTTTTATCTACTATAAAAGGGCAAACTGGCTGTATGCCTTTTAAGACAAAGAGAGCTTCGGTATTGAACTGTCCGATACACAGGACATTCAGACCGGAGCTTTTTTGCGCATTTATGAAGATTATTAAGAAAAACGAAAGATTGGTCGAAGCAGATTGACAAACATAATATCCTAGTGTACTATTTAACTAGTTCACTGATACAGAAAGGAGGACAAAAATGGAATATCGTGTTGAAGCACCGATCTACATGCAGGTTATCAGAGATATTAAAAAGCGGATCGTCCGCAGACAGCTGCTTCCCGGAGAAAAGCTTCCGTCCAACAGAGAGCTTGCCGTTCTTTATAAGGTGAATCCGAATACGGCGGCAAGAATCTATAAAGAGATGGAAGCGGAAGGATATTGTTATACAAAGCGGGGACTTGGAACTTTCATTACGGAGGACGAAAAGATGCAGGAAGAGTTAAGGAAAGAGATGGCAGAGGCACTATTAAGTGGATTTATAAAAGAAATGCTGGATCTTGGATTTAGTAAAAACGAAATCATTACCCGGATAGAAGCATTTGATGAGGAGGAAGAGTTATGATTGCAGAAAGCAGAAGACTGACCAAGGCATTTATGGGAAAGAAAGCGGTAAAGGATGTTTCGCTGAAGATACGAAGTGGATCAATTTACGGGCTTCTTGGACCGAATGGAAGCGGGAAAACAACCTGGATGAAGATGATGACAGGATTTATCAAGCCGACACAGGGGGAAGTTGTTTTTGACGGGGCTCCATGGAATTACCGGGCGAAGAATCAGGTTGCCTACATGTCAACAGAGCCGTTTTACTACGATTTTATGAATATCGGCATGGTAGGAAAATACTACAGCGACTTTTTTGAAGAATTTGATCAGAAAAAGTTCCACGATCTGATTGCTAAAGTAGGTCTCTCGGAAGAAATGAAAATGCGGGAGATTTCCACCGGTATGATGGCAAAGCTGAAGGTGATCGCAACGCTTTCGAGAAAAGCGATGCTGTACATGCTGGATGAACCGCTAAATGGTATCGATCTGAAGGCAAGAGAAGAGATTATTGATGTCATTCTGACAACAGTCAGCGAGAAAAATGCAGTGATCATTTCTACACATCTGATTGAGGAGATTGAGTCCTTTATCGACCACGCCATCTTTATGAAAGACGGCAGTGTGATTTATGAATGTGACGTAGAAGAAGAACGAATGCGTTCCGGAAGAAGCGCGGCTGATCTGTACAGGGAACTGATGTAAAGGGGGAAGGAAAATGGGAAATCTGATTAAGTATGAATGGAGAAAGCAAAGACTGACTAGAATTTTGATCTTGGCCTGCCTTCTGGCTTTTATTGTACTTTTTTTAATCGGCGGTCTGATCAAAAATGAAACCATAGTTGCGGTCAGTATTTTAATTATCACATTCGCAGGGATGTTTGGCATCTTTTACGTAGGAATTGAAAATCTGGTGATTTTAAACAGGGACCTGAAGACAAAGCAGAGTTATATGCTCTGGATGGTACCGCATTCCACATACGAGATTCTTGGAGCAAAACTGATTGCAGGAATTCTTCAGATGGTATTTGTCTTTCTTGCATTTTTTGCTGCAGGAGTGGTAACCGTCACTGTGACAGCGGCAAGTGAAGGATCTCTGGGAGATCTTTTGAGATCTTTGGGACGGCTCTTTAAGGAAGTCACAAACAGTAATGTTGACTGGGGGGCTTTTTTCGGAGTCTGCCTGCTTCTTCTGATCTCCTGGATTAATGTAATGATGGTAGGTTTTCTCGCAATCATTCTGACAAGAACGGTGCTGCTGAATGCAAGATTTGGAGGAGTGATTGCAGTGATCGTATTCTTCCTGATCAACATCGGGATTGAGAGGATCTATGTACTTTTCGATTCCCTCATTGATATGGCACCGCTTGGCGGGATGGGCGGAGTCAGCCTATTTGACTACATTTTCTATATTGTCATGACAGTCCTGGCATTTTTCCTGACCGGATGGATTGCAGATGAGAAGCTGAGTGTCTGATAGAAGGAAGATCATAAAAAATACTTATAATATAATTAAAAATCATAATATGTCACGAGTGTGATTCGGGTATATAATGGATGTAACACTGGAAAAGAAAGAGATTCATCCACAGGAGGAAAAGAAGAAATGAAAACACTCGTGATCGGAGGTGTCGCGGCCGGAACTAAGGCTGCTGCAAAACTGAAAAGAGAAGACCGCAGCGCAGAGGTGACCCTGCTTACAAAAAGCAGAGAGATCTCCTATGCAGGCTGTGGTCTTCCATATTATGTAGGAGGACTGATTGAAACAGAAGAGGAGCTGATTGTTAATACACCGGAAAAATTTGCAGGTCTGACAGGTGTGCAGGTGCTGACCGGGAGAGAGGCGGTTGGTCTTGATCCGGAACGGAAATCCGTACATGTAAAAAATCTGGATGACGGCACGGAAGAGGAGTATACCTACGACAACCTGATTCTTGCTGTCGGAGCGTCTGCCATTGTCCCGGATGTGCCGGGAATCCGCCTTCCGGGGGTATTTCAGATGCGGACACCGGAGGATGCCCAAAATATGCGGTCCTATATGGAGGAGCATGAGGTCAGACGTGCGGTGGTGGCAGGAGGCGGTTTCATCGGACTGGAAATTGCGGAAAACCTGCATGCCAAAGGAATTGCAGTGACGGTCATTGATATGGCGCCTCAGATCATGCCAAATGTTCTGGACCCGGAAATGGCGGCCTATGCGAAGCGCCATCTTCAGAAGAAGGGAATCCGGATTCAGACAGGCACTGCGTTGAAAGCAGTACTTGGCGGGGAAAAGGCGTCCGGTATTCAGACGGATCAGGGAACGATTCAGTCAGATATGGTCGTTGTTTCAATCGGAATCCGTCCGAATACTGCATTTTTGAAAGACAGCGGAATTAAGATGGACAGAGGAACCATTGTAGTGGACGGACAGATGAGGACGAACCTTCCGGACGTGTACGCAGCAGGAGACTGCGTTGTCGTAAAGAACCGAATTACCGGGAAACCGCAGTGGTCAGCCATGGGATCTTCCGCAAACTATGAAGGAAGAACACTGGCACAGATTCTTGCCGGAAAAGAAAAGAACTATCCGGGCGTACTTGGGACAGGCGTCGTAAAGCTCCCGGGAATGAATGTAGGAAGAACCGGCCTTACCGAGGTGCAGGCAAAGGAAGCAGGGTATGATGTAGAAACGGTTCTTGCCGTGACAGATGATAAAGCCCATTATTATCCGGATGCAGATTCCTTTGCGACAAAGATGATTGCAGACCGTACAACCCACAAACTTCTTGGAATCCAGGTGCTTGGGGCCGGAGCAGCAGATAAGATGACAGATATTGCCGCAACGGCAATTGCGATGGATGCCCGGCTGGAAGATCTGGAAAATCTGGATCTGGCCTATGCGCCGCCGTTTTCCACGGCGATCCATCCGCTTGTACAGGCAGCGTATATTCTGGAAAACAAAATCAGCGGAGAAATGGTCAGCATGACTCCGGCGGAGTATGCCGAAGGAAAAGCAAAAGGCTATAAGGTGGTAGATGTCTGCCCGAATCCGCAGATTGCAGGAGCATTTTATGTGAATCTTTCCTCAGTCAACGGACCGATTGACGGGCTTGACAAAGACGAAAAGCTGCTGCTTGTCTGCCTGAAAGGCAAAAGAAGCTATTTCCTTCAGAACCGGTTAAAGGCATATGGATATACAAACACAGTCGTGCTTGAAGGTGCCCAGTACTTTAATGATGTCAAAGTAGAAGGGGTAAAATTCAAGGTTTCCCCGGAAGATATTACGAGAGTAAAGGCTCTGGGATTTCTTCAGGATAAGCGGACCGAGGACTGCTTTAACGCCCGCGTCATCACACGAAACGGAAAGATTACCGCGGAGGAAAGCCGTGTAATTGCCGAGGCGGCAGAGAAGTTCGGAAGCGGGGAAATCACCATGACCTCCCGGCTTACCATTGAGATTCAGAAAGTACCATATGCGAATATCGAACCGCTGCGGGAATTCCTGGCGGATGCAGGACTGGAAACGGGCGGTACCGGATCGAAGGTACGTCCGGTGGTATCCTGTAAAGGAACGACCTGCCAGTATGGACTGATTGATACCTTCCATCTGTCGGAAGTGATCCATGAGCGGTTTTATCACGGCTACAATCAGGTGAAGCTTCCGCACAAGTTCAAGATTGCGGTAGGCGGATGTCCGAATAACTGTGTGAAACCGGATCTTAATGATCTTGGAATTATCGGGCAGAGAGTTCCGGCTGTGGATCTCTCCAGGTGCCGCGGCTGTAAAGTCTGCCAGGTGGAAAACAACTGCCCGATCCATGTGGCAAGGATGGAAGACGGAAAGATCCGGATCGATGGAAGTCAGTGTAATCACTGCGGACGTTGTGTGGGGAAATGCCCATTTGGCGCAGTGAATACGGAGACGGAAGGATACAGAGTTTACATCGGAGGAAGATGGGGCAAGAAAGTGGCTCACGGACGTGCTCTGGAAAGGGTATTTACAAGTGAAGAAGAAGTACTGGATGTTGTAGAAAAGGCAATTCTTCTCTTCCGTGAACAGGGAATTACCGGAGAGCGTTTTGCCGATACGATTGAACGTCTCGGATTTGAAAACGTACAGAGTCAGCTTCTTTCTGATGAACTTCTTGAAAGAAAGCAGGAAAATCTGGCTGCACAGAAACATTTGAAAGGCGGAGCAACCTGTTAAGGATGAAGGAGAAGAGTTCAGGGATGCAGTATTTTACTGTGTCCCTGCTCTTGTTTTTAAGCTATAATTAAAAGTAAGAAAAGCGAGGAAAAGGAGGAAGAAGGAAATGGCATTATTACATGTGGATTTTTTCTCGGAAGTTCTGGAAAAGTGTATGAATATGGATGTGATCCTTCCGCAGAATACGACCAGTCAGATTGGAATGAAAGGAAATGCAAAGGCTGGAAAATACAAAACAGTCTATCTGCTCCATGGAATGAGTGATGATCATACAACCTGGCAGCGGAGGACGTCCATTGAACGATATGTCAGTGAATACGGGATTGCGGTAGTTATGCCGGATGCAGGGCTTGGATTTTATACAGATACGAAATACGGACTTCCTTACTGGACTTTTTTTTCACAGGAGCTTCCAAAAATCTGCCGTGAATTTTTTCCACAGTTGTCGGAAAAGAGGGAGGATACGCTGGCAGCCGGACTTTCCATGGGAGGATACGGAGCGTGGAAACTTGGCCTTGGAGCACCGGAGACATTCGGTGCAGCGGCATCTATGTCCGGAGTACTGGATGTAGCAAGAAGGGTAAAAGAAGAGGCTGCGGACATTGCGAGAAAACCGTCCGGTTTCTGGGAAGGAATCTTTGGAAATCCGGACAGGATTGCCGGATCGTCAAATGATCTGAAATATCTGGCAAAGAAACTGAAAGAAGAACAGAAACCGGAGCCAAGGCTGTTTGCCTGGTGCGGGACGGAGGATTTCCTGTATCAGAACAACCTGGATATGTGGGAAGAAATGAAGCGGCTCGGATATGAAGTTACAACCACAAGTTCCAGCGGAGATCACCAGTGGAAATACTGGGATGAGCAGATTCAGACGATTCTGGAATGGTGGATAAAATAAAGAAGTGAAAAGAATGAAACCACAAGAAGCGAAAGGAGTCACCTGGAAAAACCTGCTGATAGCGGCTGTTCTTCTGATTGGCTGTGTCGTGTTTTATTTTGGTGTTTACCGCAAGGCGAATGAACCGGTTGCCGTACTGGATCGGACCAATGCGGCTCCCGCCGTTCATACATTATCAGAAGTGACCGAAATTCTTATGCAATATGATGATTTCTTTACAGAAGAGATGGTGGAACACCTCTCTCTCGAACAGAATTTTGGTACTTATATTATTCCTGGCCTGAAATCCACCAGAACGGTAAACAGTAAAACAGGTCAGTCAGACATCTGCACTTCCATGACGCCGCAGGGAATGGATGTGACGGAAGACTCTATTTTTGTAAGCGCGTACTGCCATACTAAAAAACACAATTCCGTACTGTATCAGATTGACAAAAAATCCGGGCGGTTTGTAAAAGAAATTATTATGCCAAACAGGACTCATGCCGGCGGCATTGCATATGACAACCTGAATCAGGTGCTGTGGGTTTCAGATATGCTAAACGGGGAGGCAGCGGTAAGCTTGTATACAATGGAAGCTCTGGAAAACTATCAGTATGACAAGACAAAAAAGCCCCTTCCATTTTTGGAAACCCATGTGTTGGAGGGGCTTGCAAGAAATTCTTTCATGGCATTTCGGGGAGGGAGCCTTTATGCTGGATATTTTTCTCTTTCCGGGGACAGCATCATCAATCGGTATTCGGTGGATTTTGAAATCAATGAACAGAATAAGGAGGAATATGAGGAGCTGAACAGAGAGAGGGAACTGTTCAGCAATGTTGCAATTGACCAGGAATGGGCGGATATTCTTTCTCAGGTTCAGGGACTGGAGGTGTTCGGAAACTATCTGTTCCTTTCCCAGTCCTACGGATTTTCAGATTCCAAACTCCGTATTTATGAAAGATCTGTCATTGAATCAGAGAAATACAGTCTGAAGAAGAAAGAAGAGATTAAAAGCTTTTCGCTTCCCAACCGTATGGAACAGATCTGTATTCAGGATGGACGGCTCTATATGCTGTTTGAATCCGGTGCTTATGTTTACCGCGGCATCCCGGTCAACTGTGTCGACCGGATTATTTCGGTTGATCTGAAGGATGTCCTGAAGAATCTTGATTAGCTGAGGAGAGAAACGGGTTTTTCTGAATATGACGGTAAATCAGTGAAGCAATAACTTCGATATCCTCCTTCATACCATCCTCAATCCAGTGCAGAAAAATATTATAAAGCGCTCCGGAATAGTAGTAGAGCTCGTATTTCCTCGGGGAATCCGAATCTGCCATACCCGCAATGGTCAGCATATAAAAGTCCAGACCGTGCAGGATGATTTCGGAGCGGTTTGATTTTTTCAGGCAAAGCGCATAGTCTGCATATTTCTGAAGATAGCGCAGACCGTGGAGAATGTGATCATAAGTCTGAAAGCCGTTCTGAAGTTCTGGAAAATCATTGGCAAGCGACAAAGCATATTCTTTAATGATGCGAAACATATAGTCCATCAGAATCTCATCTTTGGAATGATAATTGCGGTAATAGGACATCCGGGATACACCGGCTCTTTCAGTAATATCGGTAATGGTGATGTCGTCATAATCCTTTGTGTGCATCAGCTGCAAAAGCGCATCCATGATGCAGCGTTTTGTAAAAGAAGGGCCTTTGCGTACCCGGCTGGATGAATTCATGAACAAAACCTCCTGATTTGTAACAAAAATGTAAAAGTATCTTGCTTTCCCTAAAAGCAAATGTTACAATTGTAACATTTAGTAATATGCCAGTAGTTTAGCAGAAAAACTGGGGAAAAGCAAGAGATACGGGAGGATGGATCATGCAGTTTGGTATTGTAAGTGACAGTTCCTGTGATCTGCCTGAGGCATATTTGCAGGCGGAACAGGTACAGATAGTATCATTTTATATTTCTTTTGACGGAGAAAATTATTATCAGGAGGGAAACCAGATCTCTATTCCGGATTTTTATCAGAAGATGGCAGACAATCCGGACTGCTTTCCAAAGACATCCATGCCATCTGTTCAGGACTATGTGGATGCATTTGTCCCATTTGTCAAAGACGGAATGCCGGTACTATGTATCTGCCTTTCCAAGAAGCTGAGCGGCTCCATGCAGGCTGCCATCAATGCAAAACAGGTAGTGGAAGAGCAGTATGAGGGGGCAAGAATTGAGATTCTGGATTCGGCCCTTGCAACTGCATTACAGGGAATGCTTGTAAAAGCAGCTGTGGAAATCCGTAATGCGGGAGAATCCCTCGATGAGGCAGTCAGATGTCTGGGGGAAATTCGTAAAAGCGGTCATATTTTCTTTACAACAGATGATTTAAAATATCTGGAACATGGTGGAAGAATCGGAAAAGCTGCTTCTGTCGCAGGAAGCGTGCTGAAGATCAAGCCTCTTCTGCAGTTTTATGACGGAGAGCTCGGACCGGCAGAGCTTTGCCGGGGGAGGAAGAAATCAATTTTAAAGCTCATCGAAAAAATGGAGACATACATGGAAGAGCATGACATTCATACGGAGGATTATTATATTGTGACAGGAGTCGGACTGTGGGTGGAAGAGTATGAGCAGTTTAAAAAACAGCTGGCGGAAAGACTGGAAGAAGCCGGTTTTCATGTGGCACAGTGGGAAGATATTCAGATCGGTGCCACCATTGGTGTACATACCGGACCATATCCTCTTGGTACCGGACTATTGAAGCGATGGAAAAAAGGAATGTAGCTTTTTGTCGTTTTTCAGCAGCATTTTGTCGATAAGTGTAGTTTTTCCTGTTATTTTCAAAGAAAGTCGTTATGATAGTAGCAGAGGTTGGAAGGAGGAAAACATGCAGCTGATTTACGAAACATTGAGAAGTTTGGGTTTGACTTCAAAATATCAGGGATATCAGCAGCTGGCCGAGGCAACAAAGATCGTACTGGAAAACGACAACCTCATGCTGAATGTAACGAAGAATATTTATCCGGAGGTGGCATTCAGGATGAAGGTGACTCCGCAGAGTGTAGAGCGGAATATCCGGACAGCGATAGAAGTATGCTGGAGGCAGAGCGGGCCGGAAGGCTTCAGCAAAATTGCGGGCTGTAATATAACAAGAATTCCAACAAATGCAGAGTTTATAGACATGTTCGCCTTCTACATCAAAACTCATAGCTGATGAGGGATAAGGACTAAAAGAATCGCATACATCATATTTGGGGACGTGTTCCGGTGTAACGGTACACGTCCCCAAAATTATTCTAAATGGAGGGTGGACGCTTTACAAATAGAAAAAAGATGATTATAATAGGTGGAAGTCAGGGGGCGGTTTTGTGGAAAGAGCAAATGAGTTTGAGCTGCCGGTACATTTTATCATGGCGGTATTCGGAGGATTTGTAGGTGCATATGCCATACTTGCAAGGATGAAGGTGTTCGGATCTGCGCAGACAGCAAACTTGATTGAGCTGGTGTGCAGTGTTCTGGGAAGGAATCCGGAGGAGGTGCTGACCAGGGTGGCGGCACTGTTGGTATACATGAGCGCAATGGTCGTTGCGGCGGTTCTCGCAAAAAAAGTACAATGGAATCTGAAGTATCTGGCAATTTTTCTGGACGCTTCTGCAATTCTGGCAGTTGGATATTTTCCGGAGAATATGGATCCGGTGATGGCGCTTTATCCGGTTTTTTTTGTCACGGCTTTTCAGTGGTGTGTGTTTCAGGGAGCAAAAGGATATACAAGCTCCACGATTTTTTCTACAAATAATCTAAAACAGACCGTCTTTGCCATAACAGAATACTTCCTATATAGAAAAGAAGAGAAAGTCCGTAAAGAGAAAGCGGAAAAGGCTCTTGTTTTTGGAGGTACGCTTCTCAGTTTTCATATTGGTGTCGGGTTTTGTTATCTGATATGGCTGCAGTATGGAATTCACAGTGTCTGGTTCGGGAGCATTCCTCTTCTGGCAGGGGCAGTGCTCCTTGTGATTCAGGATGTGAGGGGAAAAGCATATACACGGGAGCAGGATTCCGTTTCCTGTTCGTAACGATAAAAAACAGACTGCGGGGCAGTCTGTTTTGTTTGTCTTTACAATCGCAGCGAAAGAAAATCAGATCTCCATTTTCTTATAAGCCTCTTCAGGATCCAATGTGTAGGTTCCATCTTCGAACTGGAAGAGAGGAATCCCGATCGTATGTCCGTTCCGGACTTCTTCAAAAAGATCCATTGTGTCGCGAAGCTTCAGAAAACGTTTCAGATTTGCTGTTGACTTTGTAATATCAAAATAATTGTACTGGATACTGTCATCTGCATGCTCTTTTAAGTATGCTTTTGTATCAAGGCAGTCTCCGCAAATATCAGAACCATAAATAATGACTTTCATACCGTATATGCTCCTTTTTTGTTTTACTATAACATGGACCAAAGAAAAGTACAATATGAGATCTTCTGTTCTGAGTATGGTCTTCGGAAGAAAAAAACATTTTACATTTTGCCCGGATCGTGTAGAATAAAAGATGGATGTATGGGAGATATGGGAAACGCCAGAAAAAAGGAGTAGTGAAAGAATGAATCAGATTAGAAAGCGTGCACAAGAGAAGAGGGAAGAGATCTGCAGGGACAGAAGATACCTGCATCAGAATCCGGAAATCGGAATGGATCTTCCCGGGACGGTTTCCTATATCGGTGAACGTCTCTCAGAGATGGGAATTAAATGGAACTTCTGTGGAGGAGAACTTTCGGAAAAAATGACTGCAGATTATATGGAAGCAGGATTTCCGGAGATGAAAAAAGCAGTAGGAATTACGGCAGTGATCGGACAGGGAAGTCCGTGTATTCTTTTAAGGGCGGATATGGACGCACTTCCGATCCGTGAGGAGACGGGCCTTCCGTATTGTTCTACGAATGGATACGGACACGTGTGCGGACATGACAGTCATGCAGCCATGCTTCTTGGGGCCGCAGGAATTTTGAAAGAAATGGAGAGTGAACTTTGCGGATCCGTCAAGCTTTTATTTCAGCCGGGAGAAGAGACGGGCGCGGGGGCAAAGATGATGGTCGCGGGAGGCGCCTTGAGAAATCCGGATGTTGATGCGGCTTTCGGACTGCATGTGCAGCCTCTTCAGGAAACAGGGCGGGTCGGTTACTGCAGAGGGGTAAATTCTGCATCGCTTGATACCTTTATTGTAAAAATCAAAGGAAAAGGCGGACACAGTTCCCAGCCTCAGATCTGCGTGGACCCGTTGATGATTTTGAATCAGGTATATCAGGCAGTCAACCTGCTTGTGACAAGAGAGGTGGATCCGGCTGCCATGGCAACTCTGACCTGCGGAGTCGTAAAGGGAGGAACAGCTGTCAATATCATTCCTGATACAGCAGAACTCCATATTGGAGTCCGTACTCTGGATTTAGGAGCATCGGAGCATCTACGCAGACGGATTCCGGAGGTCATTGACCATTATGTACGGGCCTGGAACGGGGATTATGAAATGACAGCATTTCAGACGCCGTGTACATACAGCGACAGAAAATTTGTAAAAGAAATGCTGCCTTTTCTAGAAGAGACTGCAGGCAGAGAAAATGTAGAGGAAATTCCGCCGATGAGCGGGACAGAAGATTTTGGATATGTCACAAGAGAAGTACCGGGAATGTTTGTGTTTATCGGGGCGGGAAAAGAGGGGAATGCCCCGCTTCACAATGCACACATGGTACTTGACGAGGAGGTTTTACCGATCGGGGCAGCCATCTACGCGGATGCGGCTGTGTCATGGCTGAAGAAAAAAAGGAACGAGGAGTAAAACATGAATCAGACCAGAAAAGGATCAAGAGGCTTTCATATGCCTCATGTCTTTATTATTTTACTTTTTATTATGCTGATGATTACAGCGCTTTCTTATATGATACCAAGCGGAAGCTACGAGAGAGTTGAGGATACACTCTCCGGCATGAACATCATTGATCCGGATACTTTCCGATATGTGGAAAATGAGAATCCGATTACGTTTATGAACTATTTCGAGGCTGTCTATAATGGATTTGTAAACGGTGCGTCGATTATGGGAACACTTTTTATCTGTTCCGGGGTGATTTACTTTCTTGAAGTGAGCGGCGCATTTGCGGCCGGCATCGAAAAGATTCTGCAAAAGACAAAAGGAAAAGAGTTTTCTGTCGTTTTCATTTTTTATACAATTTTTGTAATCTTCGGGGTTCTGGGTTATGGAGAGGCGGCATATCCGTTTTATCCGCTTGCCATCACAATCGGATTTGCTCTGGGATATGACCGGATGGTAGGAGCCGGTCTTGCGATTGTCGGAAGTACAGTAGGATTTACGGCCGGTCTGATGAATATGTTTACGACCGGAGTCGCACAGCAGATCGTAGGGCTGCCGATTTTTTCCGGAATGGCCTACCGGTGTGCGGGACTTCTTGTGTTTTATCTGATCGGTCTGACCGGTCTTTACCGGTACTGCAGAAAGATCAAGAAGAATCCGAACACCAGTATTTTAAAAGAAGAATACCTTAGCCGGTCCGGAAAAGACAGAGAGGAAATCAAAGAGAAAATGACTGTTCCGAGAGTTCTTGGACTTCTTGCGTTTGGAATTGTCATTGTTGTTCAGGGGATCGGATGTACCCGGTTTGGGTGGTCATTCCCTCAGGTCGCGGCAGTTTATCTTATACTTGGTGTTGCGCTCGTGATTATCTTCCGAATGAATCCAAGTAAGGCATGTGACCTGTTCTGTCAGGGGGCTGTCCGTGTGTTTGGCGCTGCATTTGCGGTAGGACTTGCACAGGCAGTTATGGTACTGATGAATCAGGCATGCATTATGGATACGATTGTCCATGGGATGTCTGTTTTTCTGGAAAACAAAGGCCCGTTTTTTGCACTGCTTACCATCTTTGTATTTGTTACGCTATTTAATTTTTTTGTGGTATCCGGAAGCGGTAAAGCAGTTATGGTTATGCCGATTCTTCAGCCGCTTGGAAAGATTCTTCATATTAATCAACAGGTGCTTGTATTGACCTACCAGTACGGTGACGGGATTACCAACAGCTTCTGGCCGGGAGGAAGTCTTGTGCAGCTTTCACTTTGTAAAGTAGGATATGGCGCCTGGATGAAGTTCTGTTGGAAAATTTACGTGTCTATGATGGCAGCAGCATTTCTTCTGGTAGTGATTGCCAATCAGATCGGATACGGACCTTTTTAGTGGAATGAAATGGTGTGGAAGGAAGAGAGGATTGAAATGGAAAACACAGTTCAGATGAAAAATCAGATCACAGAGGGAGTGATCTGGAAACAGCTTTTAGTATTCTTTTTTCCGATTATGATCGGAACCTTTTTTCAGCAGCTTTACAATACCATCGATACGGTGGTAGTCGGACAGTTTGTAGGGACCAGGGCACTTGCAAGTGTAGGAGGATCCTCAGCCCAGATGATTAACCTTGTTGTCGGTTTCTTTACAGGGCTTTCTTCCGGAGCATCGGTCATTATTGCCCAGTATTATGGGGCCAGAGATGCAAAATTTGTACGGCAGGGAATCCATAACGCCTACGCTATCGCTATAGTCGGGGGAATCGGACTCAGTATTCTGGGAATTGTGCTGGCGCCGTCCATGCTCAGCATGATGAATACACCGTCCGAGATTGTACATGACTCGACTGTCTACCTCCGGGTTTATTTTTCAGGACTTGTTTTTACTTTTGTTTACAATATTGGTTCCAGTATTCTGCGGGCAGTGGGGGATTCCAGAACACCGCTTTATATTCTGATTGCCTGCTGTATTGTAAATATTGTTCTGGACCTCGTCTTTGTGATTGTTTTTCATGAAGGTGTATTTGGAGTTGCCCTTGCAACTTTGCTGGCACAGGCATTCAGCGCTGTGCTTGTAACACTGAAGCTGATGCGCTCAGAGGGAATGTTACAGCTGAAGCTTTCCAAAATCCGTTTTTACCGTACCGCGTTTATCGGACAGATTAAACTTGGTATTCCGACCGGAATAGAATCGATTCTGTTTGCGATTACCAATATCGCGATTCAGGCGTCTCTGAATTCCTTCGGGACAGATACAACGGCGGCGTGGTCGGCATATGGAAAGCTGGATGCTATTTTCTGGATGATTAATACAGCGTTTGGAATTTCCATTACAACATTTGTCGGTCAGAACTATGGAGCGGGAAAGACAGACCGCATTAAAAAAAGTGTAAAAGTCTGCCTTGGAATGGAACTTGTAACAGCTTTCGTGATGGTCGTGTTTTTGATTGTTACAAGAGGATTTCTGTTCCGTATGTTTACATCAGATGCCAATGTCATTCAGATTGGAAGCGACATGCTTGTTCTGATTGCACCATGGTATATTGTCTATGTTTTTATTGAGATTCTTGCAGGAGCACTCAGGGGAATCGGAGATGTGATTGTTCCGGTTATCATTACGCTGGGAGGAATCTGTGTGCTTCGTATCGTCTGGCTTGCGGTTGCACTGAAAATCAGTCCGACGATTTCGGCAATTATTTTCAGCTATCCGGTGACCTGGATCCTGACCGCTGTGATTTTTATCGGGTATTATTATTACAAGCATAAAAAGACTGGAATTGTTTAGAAACAGGAGGGATTATTATGAATGCATATGTACACAAAGTTCATTATTATGAAACTGACCGGATGGGGATCACGCACCATTCCAATTATATCCGCTGGATGGAGGAAGCCAGAGTGGATTTTCTTGACCAGGCGGGATGGGGATTTGACCGGATGGAGGAAGAAGGCATTGTATCTCCTGTTATTCACGTGGACTGTGATTTCAAGAAAACAACGACATTTCAGGATGTAGTCGAAATTATGGTACACATTGAAGAGTATAATGGTGTGAAAATGAAGATCGCCTACGAGATGAGCTGCCGGGGAGAGCAGGTTGCTGTCGGACATTCTGGACACTGTTTCCTGGATCATGACGGCAGACCGATCCGGATGAAGAAAAGCTTTCCGGAACTGGATCAGATGTTCCGGGAGATGACAGAAGGGAGAAAAGAAGCATGCGTGAAATAAAAGTAGAGTGGTTTGGACATTCCTGTTTCAGAATTACAAAGGATGGATATGCAATTGTTTTTGATCCATACGAGGATAACAATGTACCGGGTCTGACACTGGAAACATTGCAGGCAGATGAAGTCATCGCAAGCCATGAACATGGCGACCACAATGCAAGGAAAAAGGTGGAGCTTCGGAGAGAGAAGAAAGACAGTCCGTTTCAGATGATCCGTCTGGAAAGTTTCCATGACGACTGCCGCGGAGAGAAAAGAGGGTTCAACATCATGACTGTTCTGGAATCGGAAGGAATCCGGATCGCTCATCTGGGAGATATCGGATGTATGCCACCCCCGGAGCAGATGGAAGTACTTACAGGTCTGGATGCAGTAATGATACCTGTGGGAGGCTTTTATACGATGGAGCCGGATGAAATCAGAGAACTTTTAAAAGAGTTGGATCCGAAAGTCATCATTCCGATGCACTACAGAAGTGAGACATTCGGTTACGATGTAATTGGGACACTGGATGGATTTTTACAAGAAGAAGATCCGGTGGTCACATATGATTCCAATACACTGATCGTCCGTCCTGATATGGAAAAACAGATTGCAGTTCTTTCCTGTCCGGAGCAGAAGTCATGAAGCGACTAAAACAGATTTTTCTTCCGGTCTTCTGTCTGATATTTCTTTTGACGGTTTCATCCTGTGGAAGTATTTCAGAAAATTCCCACGGGGAATCTGCCGGCGGTCTGGAAAACAAAACAGAGCAGATCGATACTGCCGTCCGGGAAGAAGCGGAAGCGCTTGTTGAAGAATTGCCGGAATACAGCGGCGAGCCCTATACTGTTGTGGCAGACAATGAACCGGATTTTTCAGATTCGGAACTTCAGACGGAAGCTTACGAAGAATACAGTGAACTGGACGAGCTTGGCCGATGCGGGACGGCAAAGGCCAATATCGGAGAGGAATTGATGCCGACAGAAGACCGGGAAAGTATTTCGGAGATCAAACCGTCGGGATGGATCAATAAGGAATACGATGATGTGGACGGAGGATATCTTTATAATCGCTGCCATCTGATCGGTTTTCAGCTGACCGCGGAGAATGCAAACGAAGAGAATCTGATTACCGGTACCAGATATATGAATACGGAAGGAATGCTTCCGTTTGAAAATATGGTAGCAGATTATATCAAAGAGACGGATAACCATGTTCTGTACGAAGTGACACCGGTTTTTGAAGATGACAATCTGGTGGCGTCCGGTGTTCTGATGGAAGCAGAGTCTGTGGAGGATGACGGGGCAGGTATTTCTTTCTACGTCTATGTGTATAATGTACAGCCGGGAATTGAGATAAACTATGCCACGGGAGAAAGCCGTGAAGCGAAGGATACACAGACAGAGGCAGGGACAGAAAACGGTCAGGCAGCAGAGGAAACTTATATACTCAATACAAATACAATGAAGTTTCATGAGCCGGACTGTGCAAGTGTCGGGGATATGAAAGCCTCTAATACGAGGGAGTACAGCGGAAGCAGGGAAGATGTGATCCAAATGGGATACGATCCCTGCGGAAGATGCAGGCCGTAATCTGCCGCATCATTCTGCACTGGAATAACCGATCAGCCGGTCTGGTGTGTGCATGCTTGATACCAGTGCAAACGACCATGGATCCATAGCCAAGGCCATATTGGACTGCTAAGAAAAAGGGACTGTTTGTCAGTCCCTTTCTTTCCGTTTCTTGTCAATATGTTCGTAGTAAAAGGCTTCCTGCTCTTTCCAGTATGCAGTATCCTGTTCTGTAATCTCCCGAATTACCCGGCATGGAACGCCTGCGGCGACGACATTGTCAGGAATGTCTTTTGTTACAACGGAACCGGAACCGATTACCACGTTGTTTCCAATGGTGACGCCTGGATTGATCACCGTGTTGCCGCCGACCCAGACATTGTCTCCGATATGAATCTCTTTTCCGTATTCCAGCTGTTTATTGCGGATGACAGGATCAATCGGATGACCGGCTGTGTAAATGCCGACTCTTGGACCGAAGAATACATTGTCCCCGATATGGACCTCGGCCACATCAATAATGATACAGTCATAATTTGCATAAAAGTTTTCTCCAATGTAGGTATGGCAGCCATAATCCGTGTGAAACGGTGGCTCCACCCAGAAATGATCGCCGACACTCCCAAAAAGCTCCCGGAAGAGCGTCAGCCGTTCATCAGTATCTTCTTCTGTTGACGCATTGATGAGCCTGGTCAGTTTCCGGGCTTTTTTATTGTCCTTTGCCAGTTCTATATCCTTTGCAATGTATAAATGTTCTGACAGCATCAGTTCTTTTTCTGTCATGCTCTTTCCCTCCTTGGTATCATGAGTTTCTTTATAATAGTATCCTATGTCCGGATTTGTCAAGAGCAGTTCCGGCAGAAATTTTTTTGATGATGAAAGAAAAGAAAGCATTTTTGATGCGCTTGACGGTAAAGTAAAATGGTGATAACGTAAATGTCAGAAAGGAGCGGTATATGATTCAGAATATAGAAATACGTGGGGCCAGAGTGCACAATTTAAAGAATATTGATGTAAATGTTCCGTTGAATCAGATTGTAGGAATTGCCGGTGTCTCCGGATCCGGAAAATCCTCCCTTGCGCTGGGGGTTCTCTATGCGGAAGGTTCCCGAAGATATCTGGAAGCACTATCCACCTATACAAGACGGAGGATGACTCAGGCATCCAGGGCTCAGGTGGATGAAGTACTGTATGTGCCTGCAGCTCTTGCGCTGCATCAAAGACCGTCAGTCCCGGGAATCAGAAGCACGTTTGGAACCGGAACAGAGCTTCTGAACAGTCTGCGTTTGATGTTTTCCAGGCTGGCCAGACACTGTTGTCCCAACGGGCATTACCTGGAGCCAACGCTGGAAGTCGCAGCAGGACATGAACTGACCTGTCCGGTCTGCAATACAAGGTTTTATGCTCCTTCTGCGGAGGAACTGGCTTTCAACAGCCAGGGAGCATGCCCGAAATGTGACGGAACAGGTGTGGTCTGGACAGTAGATGAATCTACGCTGATTCCGGATGAATCTCTTTCGATCGATGAAGGTGCTGTGGCGCCCTGGAAATCTCTGATGTGGTCACTGATGACAGACGTCTGCCGTGCTATGGGCGTCCGGACAGACCTTCCGTTTCGGGACCTGACCGAAGAAGAAAAGGAGATCGTTTATCATGGCCCGGCGGTGAAAAAGCATATTTTTTATAAGCCCAAGAGCTCCGATCAGGGCGGTGAATTGGATTTCACTTATTTTAATGCTGTTTATACGGTAGAAAATGCCCTCGCGAAGGTAAAAGATGAAAAAGGTATGAAGCGGGTGGAAAAATTTCTAAAAAGAGATATCTGTCCCGACTGCCATGGAACCAGACTTTCGGAAAGGGCAAGAATGCCAAAACTGAATGGATATTCTCTCGATGAAGTCTGTACCATGACACTGAATGAAGCAGTGAAATGGGTAGAGCAGGTGCCGGATTCGCTGCCCGAATCCATGCGTCCGATGGCGGGGAGCATCTGTGAATCATTCCAGACTTCCGCAAGACGTCTTCTGGATCTGGGGCTTGGGTACCTGTCTCTGGACCGGGCTTCTTCCACTTTATCGACAGGAGAACGGCAGAGAATGCAGCTTGCAAGAGCGGTTCGAAACCGGACGACAGGAGTTCTGTATGTACTGGATGAGCCATCCATTGGTCTGCATCCGGTAAATATTGCCGGGCTGACTGGTGTCATGCACGATCTGATTGAGGACGGTAACTCCGTAGTTTTTGTAGATCACGATACTCAGATTTTGAAGCAGGCTGACTGGTTGATCGAGATGGGTCCGGAGGCGGGAGCAAAAGGCGGAGAAATTCTGGCGCAGGGAACACCGGACACACTGATGAATCATCCAAAATCTCAGATTGGTCCGTTTTTATCCGGCCGTTCTGGAATCCGTAGATCCAAAAAATGTTCGGAAACAGAACTGTTTGATCAGGGACTCATTCATCTTTCAACGGATGCTATTCATACAGTCAAGCCATTGGAAGTGGATATTCCAAAAGGAAAACTCTCGGTAGTCACCGGAGTATCCGGATCCGGAAAAACAACATTGATACTGGAAAGTCTTGTTCCCGCACTTTCGGCCAATATTCAGGGGAGAAAGCTGCCGGAACATGTGAAGAAAATCCGGGCAGAAGGGATTAGTCATGTCAAGCTGATTGATGCGGCTCCGATCGGAATCAATGTACGTTCCACTGTTGCAACGTATGCCAATGTGCATGACGAACTCAGGAAGATTTTTGCAAAAACTCTGGACGCGAAGGAGAAAGGGTATAAGGCGGGAGATTTTTCCTACAATACAGGAAAGCTGCGCTGCCCTGTCTGCGATGGAACCGGAGTCATCAGCCTGGATGTACAGTTTCTCCCTGATGTGGACATTCCATGCCCGGACTGCCGGGGAACACGATATGCAAAAGAGGCGGAAACCATCCACTATCAGACAAAGAGCGGAGAATCCTATTCGTTGCCGGAACTGATGGCGATGGACGTTCATACTGCTCTCACAGCCTGCAAAGATTTGAAGCTGGTCCATCAGCGCCTTCAGATACTGGAAGATCTGGGCCTTGGATATCTGACGCTTGGAGAGGAAACACCCGGACTTTCCGGAGGGGAGGCGCAGCGCCTGAAACTGGCAAGTGAGATGGGAAGAGCCCAGTCGGATTCGGTTTTTATTTTCGATGAGCCGACGATCGGGCTTCACCCGCTGGATGTAAATACTTTGATGGATGTGTTTCAGACCCTGATTGATCATGGGGCGACTGTCGTAGTTATTGAACATGATCTGGATGTGATCCGATGTGCGGATTATATCATTGATATGGGGCCGGGAGGCGGCAAAGACGGCGGTACGGTTGTAGCGGCCGGAACACCGGAAAATGTAAAGACCAATCCGGACAGCCGGACCGGAGCTTTTCTGTAGCAAAGGCCCGGTGTCCAGTGAATGACAGGATATATATTAAGGAGGAAATCAGTATGAGTAAAAAGTTAGTAACTTATTTCAGCGCAAGCGGAGTCACAGAAGCAGTAGCAAGAAAACTGGCAGAAGCAGGAAATGCCGATCTCTATGAAATCAGACCGGAAGTTCCGTATACAAGAGCAGATTTGGACTGGACAGACAAGAACAGCAGAAGCACGATTGAAATGCAGGATTCTTCTTTCCGTCCGGCTTTGGCGGACAAGGAGGCGAAAGTTTCTGATTATGACGTGATTTTTATCGGATTTCCGATCTGGTGGTATACGGCACCGACCATTATCAATACGTTTCTGGAGACCTATGATTTCGGAGGGAAAATGATCGTTCCATTTGCAACATCTGGCGGAAGCGGAATTAAAAAAGCAGCAGAAGCGATACGAAAAGCAGTTCCAGATGCCGAGGTAGAAGACGGTAGACTGCTGAACGGTCGTTTAAACCAGTCTGATCTGGAAAGCTGGATGGGACAGTACTAAATAAAGGCGGAGAAAAGATAAAATGGCAAGTTGTGTTGAATTGTTGGATGCACTCCAGCACCGGGCATTTCATGATCCTAAAGTCCGGAGGCAGCTTCTCGCAACGAGACAGGAGAAAGATCCCTTTGGCGCGTTCTGTAGAACCTGCCGGGAACTGGGATATGAAATTTATGAGATGGATCTGATATGTGCGGGAGAAGAATTCCATGCGGCAATGAAGCGAAGTACCAACGGCGGAGGGGAAAATTCCCCGATGCTGGCGGGTGAAGACGATTTTTACGAGCTGTTTATGGCAGGTCTGGAGCAGGAATCGCAGTAAAAGGAGAAGATGATGAAAAAGGAAATAACAATTACAGATATCAAAGGAATCCGGATTGGACAGACGGAAAACAAAGAAGCAGGAACCGGATGTACGGTCATTCTGTCAGAGTCCGGGCAGGGAATGTGTGCAGGACTGGATGTGCGGGGAGGAGGACCGGCATCAAGAGAATCGGAGCTTCTGAAACCGCTTGCGGCAGCAAACGCGATTCACGGTATCGTCCTTGCAGGCGGCAGCGCTTTTGGCCTTGGCGCGGCTGATGGAGTGATGCGCTATCTGGAAGAACATGATATTGGATTTGATGTCGGTGTTACGAAAGTACCGTTGGTCTGTCAGGCGGATCTGTTTGATCTGACCGTGGGAGACGCATTGGTCCGTCCGGATGCAGAGATGGGATATAAAGCGTGCCTGAATGCAGAACGGGGAAATTATCAGGATGGAAATTTCGGAGCAGGATGCGGTGCAACCGTTGGCAAATTTGCAGGAATGGATTGCTGCATGAAGTCCGGAATCGGAAGCTATGCTGTCCAGATCGGAGCATTACAGGTCGGTGCCATTGTTGCAGTGAATGCCCTTGGAGATATCTATGACTGGAAAACCGGAATGAAACTGGCAGGGCTTCTCTCGGAAGATCATCGGTCGTTCCGTGTGACAGAAGAGTTAATGTATGCCAGCACAGAAGTGGTGGAGAATAAATTCACAGGAAATACTACAATCGGAGTAATTATCACCAACGCAAAGTTTGAGAAGTCTGCGCTCTGCAAAATTGCCGGAATGGCTCATGACGGTTACGCAAGATCCATCCGTCCGGTTCATACGACAGCAGATGGAGACAGTATCTATGCGGTATCCACAGGGGAAATCCTGGCAGATCAGGATCTGGTCGGAACACTCGCGGCGGAAGTCATGAGCGAAGCAATCATAAAAGCGGTGAAGAGTGCTGAAAGCGCGTATGGATATCCGGGGTATCGGGAGGTTATATATGGGGAGTAAAAACAATGATGCTCTATTTTATACATGCAGTCTGATTGAATATATCGGAAGGAATGTAAAAAGGAGAAGAAAAGAAGTAACAGATTTTCTTGGGAAAGAAAGAATTGGGAGAATCTATGAATATGCGGATGTTTTTCACTGCGAACCTATTGCAAAAACAGCGGATGAGTTTATAGAAGAAGCAAAGATCTCCATAGGCGATTTTGATAATGAGAAAATATGCAGATATACAGTCCCTGATTATTGGGATATCGGAGAAGTTTATGAAAGGCTGATTGAAGACTGCTTTGAAGATGAAGAAATTCTGGAGGGATTATGGGAAGTATATCATTCATGGATTGATGCCCGGATTTCAGACTATAATACAGATTTCTATTATCAGTCCAGAGACTATATAGCTGCATGTTACGAAGAAGGAGAAGTTTTATAGATGCAAGAGTTACTTGACCAACAACTGCACTCCACCCTCAAAACCTACTTTGGTTATGACACATTTCGACCAGAACAGGAGACGGTCATCAGACAGATCCTTTCTGGAAGAGATGTATTTGCAGTCATGCCCACCGGAGCAGGGAAATCTCTTTGCTATCAGCTTCCTGCATTGATGCTTCCTGGAATTACAATTGTCGTTTCCCCTTTGATTTCCCTGATGATCGATCAGGTGAAGGCGTTGAATGAAGCTGGTGTACATGCGGCCTATATTAACAGTGCACTGACGGAAAACCAGATTGCAAAGGCGATGGAACTTGCAAAGACCGGACAGTATAAGATTATCTATGTGGCGCCGGAGCGTCTTGAGACGCCCCGGTTTTTGGATTTTGCCTGTCACGCGAAGATTTCCATGATTACGGTGGATGAAGCCCACTGTATCTCTCAGTGGGGTCAGGATTTCAGACCAAGCTATCTTCGAATTCTGTCTTTTGTACATATGCTTCCGGTCCGCCCGGTTGTTTCGGCATTTACAGCTACTGCAACCGAGCGGGTCAGAACTGACATCCGCGTTTCTTTGGAGCTGGAACATCCTTATGAGACGGTAACCGGATTCGACAGAGAAAATCTGTACTTTGAAGTACAGAGAACAAAGCAGAAAAAGGAGAGGATACGCCGTTATCTGGAAGATCACATAGAAGAGAGCGGGATCATTTACTGTGCTACCAGAAAGGGCGTGGATGAATTATATCTGGAGCTGGAGAACGCTGGATTTTCTGTCGGGCGTTATCATGCAGGAATGAGCACGGAGGCAAGAAGAATCAGTCAGGAGGACTTCATTTATGACCGGACAAAGGTAATGATTGCCACCAATGCGTTTGGGATGGGGATTGACAAATCCAATGTACGGTTTGTCCTTCACTTCAATATGCCCCAGAGTATGGAAAATTACTATCAGGAGGCCGGAAGAGCAGGACGTGACGGCGAACCGGCAGAATGTATTTTGTATTATTCGCCGCAGGATACGGTCATTAACCGATTCCTTCTGGAGAGTAAGGAACAGGACAGAGAATATACGGAAGAGGAACTAAGGACGATTCAGGCACAGGACATGGACCGCCTGCGAAAGATGGAGATGTACTGCACAACGACGAAATGTCTCAGGGCATATATTCTTCATTATTTTGGAGAAAAGGCAAAAGAGCAGTGCCGGAACTGTTCCAACTGTCAGGAAGAGTTTGAAGAAATGGATGCTTCCGAAGCGGCAGCCGATGTCATCCTATGTGTCAGGACATCCGGACAGAGGTTTGGAATGAACATGATCGCCGGGACTCTTCTGGGAGAAAACACGGCAAAAATACGTAATTACAGAATGGAAGAAAACCCTGCTTATGGAAAACAGAGTAAGCTTGGACAGACGAGGATCAAGGAAATTATCCGTACAATGGTGGAGCGAGGATATCTGAGACAGACGGAGGATAAGTATGCCATCCTCCATCTGACGGGAACTTCTGGAGAATTGATGGAGCAAAATACTCCTTTTATCATCGCATATAAAAAAGAAGAAGAGAAAAAGCGGGACAGTAAAAAATCCGTTCTCGCGATGGATTTATCGGAAAAGGGGAAAGAGTTGTTTGAATCACTGCGGGAACTTCGCGCAGAACTTGCAAGAAGACGGTCGATACCTCCATATATGGTGGCTTCGGATAAAACGCTTCGTGATCTGTGCGTACGCATGCCGTTTACAAAAGAAGAACTTCTGAAAGTAAATGGCATGGGTGAACGGAAAGCAGAGCAGTACGGAGAAGCTATTTTACAAAAAATTCAAAGCGTAACCGGAGGGCAGCGGGATACAGCAGAAAATCAAAATTCAGGTCCGGAAGATGAAATTCCATTGACGGAAAGGCGGGGAAAAGGGCGAAAAGAAGACTTTCGGTTGACGAAAGAGATTCTTCTTGGCATTCAGTATACACCAAGAATGACATTAAGCGAATTTGTTTCGCAGGTGAATGAATTAAGAGATGAAAAACAGATGAAACGTTTGACAAATAAATGGCTTGCAGAAAGACTTCTGGCAGAAGGCTGTCTGAAACAACAGTTTCATAACGGATATGCCAGAACAGTATTGACAGAAAAAGGAAGAAAGGCCGGAATTGAGCCGGAAGAACGGATCAGTGAAAAAGGGAATCCGTATGAGATCTTTTTCTATACTGAAAAAGCGCAGAAATATCTGGTGGAATTAATGAAAGGAGGAGGAAAGAACTTTTGTCAGAAAAAGAATATGTAAGAAAACAAAAAGAAGACAGGCCGGTTGTTGCGATCTGTTATGACTTTGACAAGACAGTGTCGCCGGATGATATGCAGGCGCAGGGATATATCCAATCGGTTGGTTATGATATTCCGGAATTCTGGAAAAAATCCAATATCCTTGCTGCGGAAAATGAGATGGATCAGAATCTCGCATATATGTATCTGATGAAACAGGAGGCGGAAGGGAAAGTGCTTTTCACCCGCAGGAAGCTGGCAGAATACGGTGCCAATGTAAAGCTGTTCCCGGGTGTAGAACAATGGTTTGAGCGCATCCGCAAGTACGGGAAAGAACAGGGTGTGATTGTGGAACACTATATTATTTCTTCCGGACTTAAAGAAATGATTGAAGGCACTTCCGTTGCCAGGTCAGGAGCATTTGAAAAAATATATGCAAGTTCCTTTTACTTTAATGATCATGACGTAGCGGTCTGGCCTGCCCAGGTGATCAATTATACAAGTAAAACACAGTTTTTGTTCCGAATTGAGAAAGGAGTGCTGGACATTAACGATCCGGCAGTGAATGAATCTTTTTCACCGGAAGAAATCCGTGTACCATTCAGAAACATTGTTTATATCGGAGATAGTGATACGGATATTCCATGCATGAAACTGGTTACGACATACGGCGGGCACTCGATCGGTGTGTATGACGCACAGACAGAGGATAAAGCCAAAGTATATAAAATGATGCGTGACGGAAGGATTCGATATTTCGCTCCGGCGGATTACACAGAAAATTCAGAGCTGGATCGTCTTGTAAAATCCATTATCGACCGGACAGCAGCCAACGAATCTCTGGAAGCACTTCATTACCAGTGTAAAAGGGAAAGGATTGAAGCAGATAGAAAAAGCAGCGAAGAAGACCGGGAAAAGGCCGGATTGCTCATGGAGCTGGAAAACAGCCCGAATTTTGCCAGTACCCACTCGGTTATCCGGAAACTCAGAAAAATTGATGACTGGACCCCGGAGGAAAGAGAAGTGCTTTTGCAGACAGCAGAGAAAAACAGTCAGGTTTATTCCGTTTTGCAGGATCCGGATATCAGGGAGTTCTACCGCGGCATTCTTGGGAAAATTCATCCATTGACAGAAGAGGCGAGGAAAATCAAAGAGATCATAGAAAACAGGAAATACTGAATCATTACTTTTCCATATATGGAAAAAGAAACATGGATTGTACCATCTCCTATTTTATGCTAAACTAAAGAAAATTCGACAAAAGACAGGAGTATGCACCATGCCAGTTTTTGATTTTAATAATACGCCGGAAGAGGGAAAAACACCGGAATGTACTTATACAGTATTTTATTCCAGCGAACAGGAAGCATCGACGGAGCACCCGATGCTTGTACTTGACAACAGTAAGGGAAAGCTTCAGCACCATTCGATCGGAGTATTTACGAATCCGGTCCGCCGGACTGCCTTTGAATTCAAAGGAGAAGAAGGAACGGTCAGCGCCGATATTTTACAGATTGATGCCCGTTTTGTAAGTCTTCTCAAATGGATGGGAGAAAATCATATTAATGTCCGGCTTTCCGGGGCGGACCGGGAGGACGGATATGCTGTGTATAAGATCCGTGAGATTGCCTTTGGCGGAGGATCCAAGCTTTCAGCGGAGGATGGCTTCCTGCAGTTTATGATTGAACGTCTTCTTACAAGTGATGCACCGTCCGAAGAAATCCCGGATGAAGATGAGGAGGAGACAGGAGACAGCATGAAGCTGACCAGTATCCAGAGTATTACGGACTTTATCACCTGTGCCGGTAGGACGCTTCCGGATAATATCCGGCTCTGGGCAAGGAGAAACCTTGCTGTAGCCCGCTCTCACGAGGTTTCAGCGGAGGAGCGCCGGCATGCACAGAGAGCGCTTTCTATTATGATGAACATCCAGTGGAAAGGAAATTATTTCCAGGCAATTGATCCGAAAGAAGCAAGGAGAATTCTGGATGAGGAACTTTATGGAATGGAGCAGGTAAAGCAGCGGATTATTGAAACGATTATCCAGATCAACCGGACTCACACCCTTCCGGCCTACGGTCTGCTTCTGGTAGGACCTGCGGGAACCGGAAAGTCTCAGATTGCCTATGCGGTAGCAAGGATTTTGAAACTCCCATGGACTACGTTGGATATGAGTTCCATCAACGATCCGGAACAGCTGACCGGGAGCTCACGGATTTATGCCAATGCAAAGCCGGGAATCATTATGGATGCTTTTTCCATGGCAGGGGAATCCAACCTTGTATTTATCATCAATGAGCTTGACAAGGCGGCATCCGGAAAAGGGAACGGCAATCCGGCAGATGTGCTTTTGACACTGCTTGATAACCTTGGATTTACAGATAATTATATCGAATGTATGATTCCGACCGTAGGAGTTTATCCGATTGCGACGGCCAACGATAAAGATCAGATCAGCGCGCCGCTCATGTCCCGGTTTGCGGTAATTGAGCTTCCGGATTACACACCGGAGGAGAAAAAGGTGATTTTCTCTCAGTATGCACTTCCAAAGGTACTGAAAAGAATCGGCATGCAGGAGAATGAATGCACACTGACGGATGATGGTCTGGATGCAGTCATCGACCTGCACAAAGAGACAAGCGGTATCCGGGATCTGGAGCAGGCGGCAGAGCACCTTGCGGCAAACGCACTTTATCAGATTGAAGTTGATCATGTGAAATCGGTTCAATTTGATGAAAAGATGGTTCGGACCATTCTTTCCTGATACCGGAATGATCATACAAAAACAGCAGTACAAGATGACACAGAGAGAACGGGACTCTGTGTCATTTTCTTTTGGAAAGCAGATGAAACCTCTGAAGCATAGTGTTAAAATAAAAAAGAGGTGATCAAGATGAAGAGGGCAGAATCGCAAAAAGCGTGTCTGAAAAAAGAAATCCTGGACTATGTCCTGCATACTTACGGCACAAGCCCGGATTATCCATGGAAAACTCCGGATTTTGTGCTGCGTCATAATGATAATAGAAAATGGTACGGGGTGATGCTGGAAGTCCGAAAGGAGAGCATGGGACTACACGGGACAGGATATATCGAAGTACTGAATGTAAAGTGTGATCCGGATATGGCTGGATTTCTGGTGTCAGGCAAGGGAATTCTGCCGGGGTATCATATGAATAAGAAAAACTGGATTTCCATTCTTCTTGATGGAACGGTAGAAAAAGAGCAGATTCTTGCACTGCTGGATCAAAGCTATCTTCTGACAGCGAGTAAAAAGCCAAAAGAAAAGCTGCACTGTGAAAGGAAACGGGCCTGGCTGATCCCTGCTAATCCCGGATACTTTGATTTGGAAGCAGCTTTTGCAGAAAGCAGCACTATTGACTGGCATCAGCGTGGCAATATTCATACCGGAGATCTGGTCTATATTTATATGGCAGCACCGGTTTCTGCTGTTTTGTATCAGTGTGAAGTAACCGGTACAGGAGGATTTGAAGATCCGGGAGGGAATCAGGATAAGAGCCGGACCATGGAACTGAAATTGAAGCATCGATTTATGCCGGATGAAATGAATAGAGAACGGATGAAACTTTATGGAGTCGGTCCGGTGCGAAGTGCCCGAAGCATTCCGCCGGAACTTGAAAAAGAGTTGGAAATGCTTGCTGAAACAGGAAAAAACAGAACAGCCATGGAAAATAAAAGGAAGGAGGAGAGACGATGGCAGTAACAGGAGCAGTGATGGTACCTCATCCGCCTTTGATCATACCGGAGGTTGGACGCGGACAGGAACGGGGAATTCAGGATACGATTGCTTCATACCACAAAGCGGTAAAAAAGATTGCAGAGTGGAAGCCGGATACTGTTGTGGTGTTATCACCGCACACGGTAATGTATGCAGACTATTTTCATATTTCGCCGGGGAAAAGCGCGGAAGGAAGCTTTGGTAGGTTTGGGGCTTCTCAAGTGAAGATTCCGGTGCAGTATGATACCGAATTTGTGAAAGTACTGTCGCAGGAAGCGCAGGCAAGGGAGATTCCGGCAGGAACATTGGGTGAGCAGGACAGAAGGCTGGATCACGGCACTATGATTCCGCTCTGGTTTCTCAATCATTATGACCGGGAATACAAGGTGGTTCGGATTGGCCTTTCCGGACTCCCGTTTTCAATGCACTACATGCTTGGGCAATGTATTCAGAAAGCGGCGGAACTGTGTGGCAGAAAAATTGTGGTGATCGGAAGCGGGGATCTGTCTCATAGATTAAAGGCAGACGGTCCGTATGGCTTCCGGAAAGAAGGACCGGAATATGATGAGCGGATCATGCAGGTGATGGGAAGTGCAGAGTTTGGAAAACTCTTTGATTTTACAGAAGATTTCTGCGGACAGGCGGCAGAGTGCGGACAGCGGTCGTTCCTGATCCTGGCAGGAGCGCTGGACCGTAGAAAAGTTCGTGCGAAAAGACTTTCCTATGAAGGCCCATTTGGAGTGGGATATGGGATCTGCATCTTTGAAGTAGAAGGTATGGATCCGCAAAGAGATTTTTTGCATCAGCATGAGGAAAATGTGAAAAAAGAAGCAAAAGAGCGGAGCGAAAAGGAAGATCCTTATGTAAAGCTTGCACGGCAGACAATCGAAACATATGTGAGGACCGGCAGGAAGATTTCCATTCCGGAAGGTCTGCCGGAAGAATTGTATCACAAGAGGGCTGGAGCCTTTGTATCTCTCAAAGAAGAGGGAAGACTGCGCGGGTGCATCGGGACAATTGCGCCGGTACGGGGAACGCTTGCGGAGGAGATTGTTGAGAATGCTATCAGCGCAGCGGTGAAAGATCCGAGATTTGACGCAGTAGAAGCAGAAGAACTGGACCGGCTTGTGTACAGTGTGGATGTTCTGGGAGAGACGGAAGAAATTGCTTCGCCGGAACAGCTGGATGTGAAACGCTACGGCGTTATCGTAAGCAAAGGAATCAAACGGGGACTTCTGCTTCCGAATCTGGAAGGAGTTGATACCGTAGACGAGCAGATTGCCATTGCGAAAAGAAAAGCAGGTATCCCGGAAGAGGCAGAAGATATCAAACTGGAACGCTTTGAGGTGGTGAGACATTTTTGAGCAGAGAAGAAAAACGTAATGAGATGGGAAATTCATCCGATGGCAGGAAAGTATGCCCGGTCTGTATGCATCATTGCGCGCTTCTGGAAGGACAGTACGGCAGATGCAGGGCAAGAAAGAACGAAAATGGCAAGATTATCAGTGTGAATTACGGAAAAGTAACATCCGCAATGCTGGATCCGATCGAAAAGAAACCGTTGGCCCGGTTTTATCCGGGAAGCAAAATCCTTTCGGTAGGAAGCTTTGGGTGCAATCTTTTCTGCCCGTTCTGCCAGAATCATGAGATTTCCATGGCCGGACAGACGGAGATTGGATGGCAGGACGTGACACCGGCTCAGCTGGCCCGGCTTGTTTCCGGGTATCAAAATGCCGGAAATATCGGAGTGGCATTTACTTACAACGAACCGCTTGTAGGATACGAATTTGTCCGGGACACAGCCTGTCTGGTAAAACAAAATGGAATGAAAACGGTAGTGGTCACCAATGGATCAGTGGAACTGGAAATCCTGGAAGAAATTTTACCATATATAGATGCGATGAATATTGATTTGAAAGGATTTACAGAAGATTATTACAGAAAACTTGGTGGAAATCTGAATACGGTAAAAGCGTTTATTGAAAGAGCGGCAAAGGACTGCCATGTGGAACTGACGACACTCATTGTGCCGGGTGAAAATGATTCAAAAGAAGAAATGGAACAGGAGGCAGCATGGATTGCCTCACTGAGCACGGAGATCCCACTGCATGTGTCCAGATTTTTCCCAAGATATCAGATGACCGACCGGCAAGCAACAGAGGTCAGGCAGGTGTACAGGATGAAGCAGATTGCAGAGAAATACCTGAAGTATGTGTATACCGGGAACTGTTAAAGGATTGGAGCTTTTCGTCTTTTATAAAGAAAGTGGGAATGATATAATGGAGTAAGTGGACTGGATCTGGATGAAATGATTCAGAAAAAGCAAGAAACAGTGAATACGATGAATTATAAAGGACGTGACACAATGAGAGAAGGAAAACTGGTCCGGGACAACATCCCGGATATCATTCGGGCAGATGGAAAGACGCCTGTCACCCGTATTCTGAATCGGGAAGAGTATCTGAATGAACTGGATAGAAAGCTGCAGGAAGAGGTGGCAGAGTATCAGGCGGATAAGTCTCTGGAAGAACTGGCAGATATTCTGGAAGTGTTATCCGCCATCTGTAAGGCCAGAGGATATTCCAGAGAAGATCTGCTTAAAGTACGAGATGAGAAACGAAGAAAACGAGGCGGGTTTGAGAAAAGAATTTACTGGAGTGGAAACGAATAGGTTAAAAAGCCGGAAACATCAGGAGGGAAACGAAATGAGATATCGTGAATTGGGAAATACAGGATTAAAGGTCAGTGAAATTGGATTAGGAGCAGAGTGGCTGGAGCGCCACAACGAAGCAGAAGTAAAAGAGATTATTGACTGTTGCGAAAGCTATGGAATCAACATTCTGGACTGCTGGATGTCGGAGCCGAATGTACGCTCCAATATCGGGAAAGCACTGGAGGGGAAAAGAGAAAAATGGATCATTCAGGGGCATTTTGGATCAACATGGCAGAACGGACAGTATGTCCGCACCCGGGATCTTGCGAAGGTAAAAGAAGCATTTCAGGATCTTCTGACACGCCTTCAGACAGATTATATTGACCTTGGCATGATTCATTTTGTGGATGAAGAGGCAGAATTTCACCGGATCATGGAAGGAGAATTTCTGGCTTATGTAAAGGAACAGAAAGAAAAGGGAATCATTCACCATATTGGAATGAGTACTCACAATCCGAAAGTGGCAAAGCTTGCGGCATTAAGCGGCGAAATTGAGATGATTTTGTTCAGTATCAATCCGGCGTTTGATCTGCTTCCGGCAAGCGAAGATCTGAATACATACTTTGCGGAGTCTTATGAGGAACATCTTCAGGGCATCGATCCGGAACGGGCGGAGCTGTATCAGATTTGTGAACAGCGGGGTGTTGGAATCACTGTTATGAAAGGATATGCGGGAGGACGTCTTTTTTCCGAAAAGACTTCTCCGTTTGGAGTGGCCCTGACTCCGGTTCAGTGTATTCACTATGCCCTTACAAGACCGGGTGTGGCAAGTGTGCTGGCAGGATATGATACGACAGAACATGTCAAGGAGGCGGTTGCTTATGAGAACGCCACAGAAGAGGAAAAGGATTATGCAAGCGTGCTGGCCAGGGCACCGCATCATGCCTACAGTGGACAATGCACATATTGTGGACACTGTGCACCTTGCCCGGCAGGGATCGATATTGCCATGGTGAACAAACTCTATGATCTGGCTGCCATGCAGGAAGAAGTGCCGGCAACAGTCAAGGCGCATTATGAAGGACTTTCAGCCAATGCAAAAGACTGCATTGCTTGCAAAGGCTGCGAGACACGATGTCCGTTCGATGTTCCGGTCGTGGAAAGAATGGAAAAAGCAAAAGAACTGTTTGGCAGCTTATAAAAGCGGGAGGGACAAGATGAGTGACATCCAGCTCTATTCCATCGAAAGAGGAACAGGAGAACCGCTGATTTTACTGCACGGAAACGGGGAAGAAAGCCGCTACTTTGCCCGTCAGATCAGGCATTTTGCTAAAACACGAAAAGTAATCGCAATCGATACGAGAGGACACGGGCAAAGTCCGCGAGGAAATGCCCCGTTTACCATTCGGCAGTTTGCGGAGGATCTGCATGACTTCATGGAAGAAAAGGGAATTGAGCGGGCAGACATTCTCGGGTTCAGTGATGGGGGAAATACGGCACTGGTGTTTGCACTTCAATATCCACAGAAAGTGAGAAGACTCATTTTGAACGGCGCAAATCTTTATCCTTCCGGAATGAAGACATTGATTGTACTGCCGATCTGGGCGGGGTATGGCGCGGCATCGCTTTTTGCGCCGGTTTCCCAAAAGGCGAAAAAGCAAAAGGAGCTACTGGGACTTATGGTGAAGGATCCGTATATCCGTCCGGAAGATCTGAGCAGAATTTCTTCTAAGACACTGGTTCTTGTAGGAAAGAATGACATGATCCGGCATCGGCATTCCCTGCTGATCGCCAAAAGTATCCCGGGGGCAAAATTCGTCTGCATAAGAGGGGATCACTTCATTGCGGCAAAAAATCCAGAGACATTCAACCGGGCAGTGGAACGGTTCCTTTCAGATGGAAAATAAAACAGGAGAGAAACAGATATGGGACATTTTTATTTTGTAAGACACGGGCAGACCGTTTGGAACGTAGAAGGTAAGATCTGTGGAAGGACAGATAGTGAACTGACCGAGTACGGTCATCAGCAGGCTGTGGAGACAGGCAGGAAATTTCTGGAAGAAGGCATCCGGGCGGATGAAATCCTGTATTCGCCGCTTGTCCGGGCAGCAGAGACAGCACGGCATATTTCTGAAATCATGGGGATTCCGGCAAAGGCAGAACCGCGGCTGATCGAGCAGCATTTCGGCAAATGGGAGGGTACATCTCCAAGAAATGCCGCTGATTTCCAGAAGGAAAAAGAACAGTTTGCCAGCCACCATGGAAACGGAGAATCGACGCTCCAGCTGGCCCAGAGAATCTATAATCTGCTGGATGACATCAAGGCAGAGTCAGACGAAAAGACGTACATTCTGGTTGCGCACAACGGAATCGCCAGAGTTGTACAGTCGTATTTTACCGACATGACGAACGAAGAATACGCGACATTTGGAGTGAAAAACTGCGAAATCCGCCGGTACGATTTCTAGCATTTATTTGGGCAGGGGGAGGTGATTCCGGATGGCATTGTATGCATTAGGGGATCTGCATTTAAGCTTTCAGGCAGACAAGCCGATGGACGCATTTGGAAAAGTGTGGAAACACCATGAACGTAAAATAGAAAAGTACGTGAATCGCATCGTGAGGCCGGAGGATACCCTTGTGCTGACCGGCGATCATTCCTGGGGCAGGAAGCTTTCAGAATGCCGGGAGGATCTTGATTTCATCGAACGGCTGCCGGGGCGGAAGATTCTGCTTCGGGGCAATCACGATATGTTCTGGGATGCGAAGAAGACCAGACGGCTGAATGAGGAATATGATGGACGGCTCTTCTTTTTGCAGAATAATTTTGCCGCCTATCAGGACTATGCGCTGGTAGGGACGAAGGGATATACGTTTGAAGGACCATTCTATCTGGATTTTCAGGGGAGAATCCTTGGATGGGATGAGGAACGCGAAGAGCAGGCGAAAAAGCTCGTTGCAAGAGAAATGGAGCGGCTTCGGGAGTCTTTCCGCCAGGCGGAAGAGGCCGGATACCGGAAGTTTGTGATGTTTCTGCATTATCCGCCGACCAATGTTTTGGAGAAGACCTCGCCATTTACCCGGATTGCGGAAGAGTACGGGGTGGAAGTGGTCGTGTATTCCCACTGCCATGGAGAACAGAGATTTGGAGACAGCATCCGGGGGACTTACCGGGGAGTCCGTTATTTCCTTGTGTCGGGAGATTACCTGAATTTTCATCCGGAGCAGATTCTGGCATAAAGACTTGGAAATCAGCGGATGATGTTTTATAATAGAATAGCCAGATTTACAAATAGAAATAAATGAGGAGAAAAGAAAACATGAAAATAGCAGTAACCTATGATAACGGAAACATTTTTCAGCATTTTGGAAAAACAGAGAATTTCAAAATTTACGAAGTAGAAGGTCAGAACGTGGTTTCCAGTGAAGTGATCGGTTCTAATGGAACAGGACATGGCGCACTGGCAGGCCTGCTGGCAGAACAGGGTGTCAATGTACTGATCTGCGGCGGAATCGGCGGCGGAGCGCAGGCAGCCCTGGAAGAAGCAGGTATCGAATTATGTTCCGGAGCGGAAGGCGATGTGGATCAGGCAGTAGAAGCATATCTGAAGGGAGAACTGACTTCCTCCGGTGCAACCTGTGACCACCACCATGACGAGGAACACAGCTGCGGACATCACGGAGAAGAACATGACTGTGGTCAGCATGACGAAGAACATTCCTGCGGCGGCAGCTGCGGAAGCTGTGCCGGATGCGGATCCCACCAGCCTCCGATTACCGGACGCAATACAGGTAAAATCTGTAAAACACATTATAGAGGAACTTTCAACGATGGTACCCAGTTTGATTCTTCTTATGACCGTGGAGAACCGCTGGAATTTATCTGCGGTGCAGGACAGATGATCCGTGGATTTGATGCTGCTGTCGCTAATATGGAAGTGGGAGAGATTGTTGATATTCATCTCATGCCGGAAGAAGCATACGGCATGCCGGATCCAAATGCCATTTTCATGATTGAAATGGCACAGCTGCCGGGATCAGAAGATCTGGAGCCGGGTGAGAAAGTTTACCTCAGCGGTCAGTATGGCCAGCCAATTCCGGTGACTGTCGTTGAAAAAGATGAGACATCTATCACATTTGACGCAAACCATGAGATGGCAGGAAAAGAACTGAATTTCCGGATCGAACTGGTTGAGGTAAAATAAGCACACCCGAAGAGTGTTCGGATGATGAAAAAACCTGTCGCACATCATAGCGTGCGGCAGGTTTTTGAATATAGAAAAAGTGTTGTGATTTTAAATCTTGTTCCCGGAAAGGCTATTTCAGGAAGAAGCGTACCATTTTTTCATGCAGCTTCTGGTATGGCTGATAACGCATCGGCAGGTCAATCCAGGTTTTCTTATCTACGATACTCTTATAGTGGGAGAAGGTGTCAAAGCCGATCTTTCCATGGTAAGCGCCCATGCCACTTTCACCAAATCCTCCAAATCCCATTTCGGTAGTGGCAAGATGGATGATCGTATCATTGATGCAGCCTCCGCCGAATCCGCAGCGGGAAGTCACTTTTTTTGCCGCCGCTTTGTCGGAAGTAAAGAAGTACAGCGCCAGCGGATGAGGCATGGAATTGATTTTACGGATCACGTCATCCAGGTTGTCAAATGTCAGAACCGGCATGAGAGGTCCGAAGATTTCCTCCTGCATGACTGCATCCTGAAAGGTCACATGATCCAGAACCGTAGGCTCGATGCGGAGTGTTTTCCGATCGAAGTTTCCACCATGCACAACCTTTTTCTCGTCAATCAGCCCAAGAATCCGGTCAAAATGTTTTTCGTTGATGATTTTACCGTAATTTGGATTCCGAAGCGGCTGTTTTCCATACTGCTTTTGAATCTGCTTTTGCACTTCTTTGATCAGCCTGTCCTTAACAGCACGGTGGCAGTAAATATAGTCCGGTGCAACACAGGTCTGTCCGCAGTTCAGATATTTTCCGAATACGATTCGTCTTGCTGCCAGTTTGATATCGGCAGTCTGATCTACAATACAAGGGCTCTTTCCGCCCAGCTCTAAGGTGACAGGCGTCAGATGTTCTGCCGCGTTTCGCATGACCTCTTTTCCAACAGCCTGACTTCCGGTAAAGAAAATATAGTCAAAATGTTCCTTCAAAAGACAGGTATTCTCAGCCCGGCCTCCGGTTACAACAGACACATACTGAGGATCAAAACACTGCGACAGGATGGTTTGAAGCGCTTCGCTTGTGTACGGAGAATAGGCGCTTGGTTTTACGACAGCGGTATTTCCTGCAGCAAGGGCATCCACCAGCGGGGACAGCGTCAGCATAAACGGATAATTCCATGGGCTCATAATGAGTACAACACCGTAAGGTGACGGTTTCTGATAACTTCTGGAATGAAACTGAGCCAGCGGAGTACGAACTCTCTTTTCGCCTGCAAACCGTTGTACATGTTTCAGCATGTAGCTGATTTCCTCCAGAACGAGTCCGGTTTCACACAAGTAGCTTTCAAACGCGCTTTTTCCAAGATCTTTTTTCAGTGCGTTATGAATTTCTTTTTCATTGGAAGAGATGGCAGCATATAGTTTGCGAAGTGCAGCAGTCCGCGCACTGACCGGAAGTGTCGCTCCGGTTTGAAAGTATTTCCTCTGTCTGGTAACAAGGTCTTTAATTTCCTGTTCCGTCATGTTTTGTCACTCCTTCCTCAACAACAGGTTCATTTGATTCTTCAAAATCTTCTGCTGAATCTGCCGGCTCAGGCATCAGCATATAGTAAAAGGTCTCAAGCTCTGCCGCATTCATCAGTACCGGAACCGGATAGAGCGGATTGGCCTCCTTGTCGGCGTAATGCGCCAGCTTAGGAACATCGGTTTCCCGGATTTCCGGAATATAATCACCGATGCCAAATCTCTTTTTCATATCCTGAATGGCCGAAATAAAGCGTTCGGCGGCCTCGTCACAAGGCGTGTCCTTGTCGGCCAGACCGGCGGCGACAGCCAGACGTGCAAGCTTTTTATGAATCGTTTCGCCATAGGCCTTTAACACCATTGGAAGAATGACTGCATTTGCAAGACCATGTGGTACATTGTATTCCCCGCCAAGAGAATGGGCAATGGCATGGACATATCCTACATAGGATTTGGTAAATGCACATCCGGCATAGAAAGAAGCCCGCAGCATGTTACGCCGTGCCTCCACGTTGCTTCCATCTTCATATACCGTATCAATGTTTTCAAAAATCAGTTTAACAGCCATAAGAGCGTCTTTGCGTGTTCCGTAAGTAGTGGAATTGCCGATGTATGCTTCCACAGCGTGGGTCAGAGCATCCATACCGGTAGTTGCGGTGATAAATGGAGGCAGACTTAACGTGACTTTCGGATCCAGAACCGCATACCGCGGGATCAGCGGGAAATCGTTGATCGCATATTTGTGACGTGTCTGGGCGTCTGTGATTACTGCAGCTAGCGTCGTCTCACTTCCGGTACCGGCAGTAGTCGGAACAGCCATCAGAAGCGGCAGCTTTTTGTGGACTTTCAGAATTCCCTTCATTTTTGCAAGCGTCTGCTTTGGTTTGGCGATGCAGGCTCCGACTGCCTTGGCGCAGTCCATACTGGAACCACCGCCGAACCCGATAATACAGTCACAGCCTTCTGTTTTATAAAGATCGATGGCCTCGGACACATTCACAGTAGTAGGATTGGCTACGGTCTTATCGTAGATACAGTAAGGAATCCCGTCACGATCCAGCGCCTTTTCCAGGCGCACAGTCAGGCCGAGCTTCCGTATGCCTGCATCTGTGATGATCAGGACTTTACTGCAGTTTTTTCTGCGGATCACTTCCGGCAGGGCAGTCACACTTCCTACAACCTTTGGTGTCCGGTAAGGCAGGAACGGAAGGGCAATTTTTAATCCGGTCTGAAACGTCCTGCAATATATTTTCTTTAGAGTATTCATGACAATTGATCCTTTCCGGCGCGGAGAACCAAGCGCCTTTTTATAGGCATTTTTACCAGAAAAATATTAGCATTTAAGGGGAGGGTTGTCAATATCAACGAGGGGAGTCGAGCATTCCGGACACACCGGAACAAATAAGGGTTACTGCCATGGATGCCATGCTTTCCAAAGGTTCTTTTTATGAAAGATGTATTTGAAAACCTGGAGGTTGTTGTGCTGAGCTTCAAAGAAGCAGAAGAAGGCGCCCATTTTGTCAAAACAGCAGAAGGGGCCGTTCAATATCTTGAGAGCAAGGACTTTAATTTTGCCTGTCGTATGCTCGGGAAACATTGCTGGAAAGACAGTAGCCCGCACTATTCCGTTTTAATGGGTATCTCAATTTGAGTGATATAATCGTCTTAGGTATCAATGACAAGCTCGTTGATACCTTTTTCACTTTCTAGGAAATTGCGTTTTTGGAGCAGTCAAAAAAAGAACGCATGTTCATCGAACATATGTTAGATAAACATGCGTTTGGGTATGACAATAAGACGTTGGCAGGATCAGAAGATATAGAAAC
>NZ_NFHY01000021.1:0-54310 GCF_002161525.1 Drancourtella sp. An57 | reverse complement strand
CGTATGGCCTTGAGATGTGGATAACGGCTCCAAAGGAGACGCTTGTTGTGCAAAATAGCCACAATAACATACTCTGGCTGAAAAGCAGGGATTTCTAAAATTTATTCTTTACCGCTGTTATTTGTGCAGGTTTCCTTGTGGGAGAAAAACGAAGGGGCTATAATAACTATGAATGGGACTTCGAGAGTTTTACTGGAAAGCAGAAAATGAGGAGGCAGAAAACCGTGAGAAAAAGAAAATTATGGGCAAGGAGAGCAGGGGCTCTTCTGACGGCGGCAGCAATTACCGCATCGTTGTGCGTTCCAAATGTTCTGGCAGAAGAACCGCAGCAGACTGCACAGGAACAGACCACACAGAGCACAGAGACGAAGACAGAGGAAGTGCAGAGCACGGAAACACAGCCGGAGGAAGTGCAGAGCACGGAGACAAAGCCGGAAGCAGAGCCGAGTACGGAGACAAAACCGGAGGCTGAGCCAGGCACTAAGACACAGGCGGAAGAAGTGCAGAACACGGAGATGCAGACGGACAGTGCAGAAGCACAGCAGACAAAGGAAAGTGCGGAAGCACTGAAAGAAGAAACCGCGGCAGAACCGGAGACTGCGGAAAAGGAAACAGAAGCGGATGCGGCAAAAGCGGCAGCAGCTGCTGATGAGACAACAGAGACGACAGAGGAAGCAAAAGACGGACAGTACGACACGACAAAACCGGTAATTGAGAAAGTTGAGTTTCCGCAGCAGGGACAGACACTGACAGTAAATGATACAGTAAAATTCTATATTTATGCATATGACGCAGACAGTGGAATTCGTGAAGTACAGGCTGATGTGGTTTTTAAGACAGAGTCAGGCAATGTGTGGAATGGCATGGATTTCACCTATGATGAGGTGAATAAGCGCTACGTGGGAGAATATTCTCTGGAAAACGTTAATACAGACAGCGGATATATTACGGATATCCGTGTTATTGACAATTCAGATAATTATGTAACCATGTCATCGATGGATGAAGAAACGTCAACTGAAATGTATACGTTTTCTTTCAAAAAAGAAGAAGTAAACTATACGGTGAAAAATTTTGTTCTGGATCAGCAGGGTAAGACTTTAAAGAATGGGGATACTGTATCTGTATCCTTTGAGACAGATCCGGCTATTACAGAAGATCCGGGCAATGTAAATGCGGTTTTTAAAAGTGAAGATGGATATTCTTCGATTCATATCTGGATGAAGTTAAATCCGGATACAGGAAAGTATGAAGGGGATACCCAGATTTATAATCCGAGTGAGGAAAAATGGACACTGGATCAGGTGGGATTTTCCCGCTCCGGAGACATGGCTGAATTCAAGGTAGATCATCCGGAAAATTACTGGTTTAAAACAGAAGCAACAGAAGAAGTTGTCAATGATAAAGAAAAGCCTGTAATTACTTCGATCGAAGTAGATAAGAATGGTGAAGTTGTAAAAGCCGGCGATAAGGTGACGATCAAGATCAAGGCGACGGATAATGTGGGGCTGGATGAATATAACTGCTATGCTTATATGAGCGCAGATCAGGATATTGTCAATAGCAGTACTTATGTTGACCTTCAATATAATGAGGAAGCTGACGCATGGATTGGTGAATTTGTAATAGATGAGAACACATATCCTTGCGAGTGGTATCTCAGTACTGTAACGATGAGAGATCAGGCTGGAAATTCGGCTGATGTCATAAAGTACAGACAGGATTTTTATTTATCAGAGCCGTATTATGTTCAGGTTGTTAATAAAGATACGTTTGTAAATCAGACGTATACTGGTCGGATTGAGTTCAGGGTTTTAAACGAAAATGGAATATGGGATACGGTAAGTGAAATTGAAAAGGAAAATCTGGAAAAACGTGCTACGTTTAAAGAAAGTGGTATTGAAATCCCGGCAGCAAACCATACTTTTGAAAGCGCGAAACAGATTGGATGGGTAGATTCTGCCGGAAATCCGATTGATGAAAACACAATGGTGACGGACCAGATAACGAGTTTTGTTGTTTATGCAAAATATGATAAGACTCCGGTTTCAATTTCCAAAGAATATCTGAATCAGAACGGCGAGAGGACTTATAGTTCAGATGAACTTGTACTGTTGCAAAAAGACGCTACGTATGGGGATCTGAAAGAATACATTAAGACAATTCCGGAACCGGAAGACAGTTATGATAAACTCAACTTTAAGGAGTGGACGTATAGTTTACAGAACGGAGATGATGCTCTGATTTCCGGAGCAATGTATGTACATGTAACTGCTTCATATGATGAAAATGTATTTACGCTTAGTTTTTCATATTTAAATAATAAGGGAGAATGGGATTATTCGGACGAGCTGTATTTATATGAAGATGGAGCAACTTATGGAGACCTTTATCAAGAAGCATATAAATATGTTCCGGATGATCTTTCTGATGAGATCAAGTTAGAAAAATGGGTGCTGCCGACGTATATGCTGGAGCAGAATCCGGAAGATAAAGAACTCCCGTTAGATCACTCCATTATGAACTCTACGGGAGTTACGGCAGATTATGGTGATAAAGCGGTTGCACTGGCGAATATCAGTTATACAGGAATTGATGGAAGGTATCGTGTGAATGAACAGGCGCTGGTAGTCGATAAAGGAACAAGCTACAAGTCGATTTATGAAAAGTGCCTTCCGGAGAAACCGGAATCCTATCCTGGATTAAAATTTACAGGATGGGGAAAAGAAGATGAAAGCAGTGTTGTAGAGTCAAGCGGAACAGTTGTATATGCTGAAGCAGAGTATTCTAATTACCTTGTGCGTTTTATCATTGATGATATGTATGCGGGAAACGACTGGGGATACAGCGACAATGAAAAAGAATTTGACTTTATTCAATGCATTGTTGCAGAAAAAGGAGATACAATTACACTTCCGACCGAATTTGAGGGATATACGAATGTTACATGGATTACAGCATGGCCGGAAGATGGAAAAATAACAGTTGATTATGACCGTACATTCCGCGGATATGGAGAAAAGACAGCAACAGATCCATCCGACCCGGAAAAACCGGTAGATCCGGAAGAGCCGACTGATCCGGAAAAACCAGTAGATCCGGAAGAGCCATCTAATCCGGAAGAGCCTTCCAAACCGGAGGAACCGTCGAATCCGGGTACAGAAATTCCGGCAGATACCGTGGATTCTGTTATGCAGGAAATCAAAGGAGCTTCCACTGGTTCAACAGTACAGGTAGATATGGGTAATGCGACTGTTCTTTCCAAGAAAATTTTGGAAGCCGCAAAGGGTCAAGATGTGAATATCCAGCTCAACATGGGATCCTATACATGGACAATCAACGGAAAAGACATTAAAGCTTCTGATCTGAAAGACATTGACATGAAGGTAACCATGAATACCAATGCAATTCCAAGCAGTGTCGTAAAGAAACTTGCAGGGGACAATCCGACCATGCAGCTTTCACTGGCGCATGAGGGAGACTTCGGATTCCAGGCAAAACTGACACTCAATGTAGGAAGCCAGTATGCAGGAAAATTCGGAAATCTTTACTACTATGACAGTGATGGAAAACTGGTTTACATTAACAGTGGAAAAGTAGCAGAAAGCGGAAATGTATCTCTGACATTCAGTCATGCATCCGACTATGTGGTTGTACTTGCTGACCAGCAGTACATCGGCAATGGTGACGGACAGGACGGAGCATCCAATACCTCCGGAAATGAGGGAACCAATCAGGGACAGTCAGGAGCAGATGTTGTCAAAACAGGAGACAGCGCTCCGACTGTAACACTTCTGATTGTGATGGGAGCAGCTGTTGTAGTCATTGCAGGTGCGGTGATCGTGAAAAAAAGAGGATCTGCAAAATAATATAGGGTAAATTGAAAAAACCGCCGCAAGGAGAAGGAAGCCCCCAATCCTGCGGCGGTCTTTTACGGACTGAAATAACAAATCGAGCAGGACAATGCATAAAAGAAAAGAGAAACCGATAAAGTGTCATATAGCCATGTGAACAGGGAGAAAGAAAAATGGAATTACACTTGCTTGAGCTTTTGTCGGAATACGGATATTTCGGAATGTTCCTGCTGATTATGATCGAAAATATTTTTCCACCGATTCCGTCCGAAGCGGTTCTGTCTTTCGGCGGATTTCTGACGGAGCATACAGAACTGAATCTACAGGGGATGCTCATCGCAGCGACGGCAGGATCACTGGCAGGGGCGGTGATTCTGTACTGGGCAGGGAGGATTATACCACTGAATCGGCTGGATCATGTTCTGTCAAACAGATGGATCAGGAAAGCAGGCTTCAAAGAAGGAGACATCAAAAAGACACTGAAATGGTTTGACAGGCACGAAAACAAAGCAGTCCTTCTCGGAAGATGCGTACCTGTCATACGAAGCCTCATCTCCATACCGGCAGGCATGACCAGAATGCCCTTTGCTCAATTTCTGTGCTACACAGCCATCGGAAGCGGAATCTGGAATCTGCTTCTTCTCGGTCTCGGGAAAAAGGCCGGAAGCTCCTGGTACAAAATCACACAGATCTTTGATCAATATCAGGCAGCTATCATCACACTGATTGCGGCGGCCGCCATATTCTTTATTGCATACAAATTAAGCACAACAGAGAAAAAAGACTGATTTTTTTCATTGGGGACAGGTTCCGGTGCATCGGAACACGTCCCCAATGTTACGTTCCCGATATTGACATTGGTGAATGATGAGCATACAATAGTTGTATATACAAGTATTTGGAGGTGTGGGATGTGCTAAGGAGAATTTTTTCTTATATGGGGAAGTATAAGAAGTATGCTCTGCTGGCGATTTTGTGCGTGACGGCGGAATCGTTGTTTGAACTCATTGTGCCGCTGATTATGGCGGACCTGATTGATGTCGGTGTGGTGAACGGGGACAGGCATTATATTTATATGAAGGGATTTCAGATGGTTATCTGCGCGTTGCTTGCATTGTTTCTGGGGATCGGAAGTTCGCGGTTTTCGGCTCTTGCCGGCCAGGGGCTTGGAGCGGAGCTGAGGAAAGCGGAATATGAGAGTCTTCAGGGATTTTCGTTTGCGAATATTGATCATTTCAGGGTGTCGTCGATCGTGACGAGGCTGACAAGTGATGTGACCAATATCCAGAATTCGGTATCTACGGGACTTCGGCCTTTCTGCCGTGGGCCTGTAATGCTTGTAGCTGCAACGGCGGTCGCATTTTCCATCAATGGGAAGCTTGCGCTTGTGTTTTTTGTGGCACTTCCGATTCTGGCGGTGCTTCTGTTTTCCATTGTGAGTCATGTTCAGCCGTTGTATACGAAGATGCAGACGGCTATTGATCTGGTAAACCGGATTATTCAGGAGAACCTGACGGCGATTCGGGTGGTGAAAGCGTACGTCAAAGGGGAATACGAGACGGAGAAGTTTGATGAGGTAAACAGGAATCTGAAAACCCAGTCGGAAAAAGCATTCCGTCTGGCGGCGCTGAATATGCCGGCCATGCAGATTGTGATGTACGGCACGATTCTGAGCCTCATCTGGTTTGGCGGCAGGATGATTCAGGTCGGCGGAATGCAGGTCGGGGAGCTGACAGGTTTTCTAAGCTATGTTATGCAGATTTTGAATTCTCTGATGATGATTTCCAATGTGTTTCTGATGATGACCCGTTCCATGGCATCGGGAAGCCGTATTCTGGAGATCATTGATGAAAAAGTGGATATTACCGACCGGGAAGCGGAAGACCACGAGGTAGAGCGCGGCGAGGTTGAGTTTGACCATGTCTACTTTCAATATAGAAAGGACGCACCGGAATATATTCTGTCGGATGTGTCTTTGAAAATCCCGGCAGGCAGTACGTTTGGAATTATCGGTCAGACCGGTTCAGCGAAATCAACGCTGATTCAGCTGATTCCTCGTCTTTATGATGCGACAAAAGGGGAGGTCCGGATCGATGGAATCCCGGTGAAAAAATACAAGGTGGAGCATCTGCGGGACGCAATTGCCGTGGTGCTTCAGAAGAATACGCTTTTTTCCGGCACCTTGATAGAAAACCTGCGGTGGGGCAAGGAAGGTGCCACGATGGAAGAGATTGAACAGGCCTGCCGTATTGCCTGTGCGGATGAGTTTATCGACCGGCTTGCAGACGGTTATGAGACGGAAATGGGGCAGGGCGGTGTCAATGTGTCAGGTGGACAGAAGCAGAGGCTTTGTATCGCACGGGCGATTCTGAAGCGGCCGAAAGTACTGATACTGGATGATTCAACGAGTGCTGTGGACACGGCAACCGAGGCGAAAATCCGGACGATGTTAAAAGAGGAACTTCCGGAGATGACGAAGATCATCATCGCCCAGAGGATTTCCTCTGTGCGTCATGCAGACCAGATCCTGATTCTGGATGACGGGAAGGTGTCGGATATCGGTACCCACGAAGAACTTCTGGAAAGAAATGAAATCTATCAGGAAATTTATGAATCTCAAAAGGAAGGAGCGGAGCTTTAATGGCAAGATATCTGGGATATAAAAGACCAAAAGATCTGAAGCGGACAATGGGGCATCTGATGCACTATCTTGGCGGACACAAGTGGATGTTCCTTCTGGTGGCGGTGCTTGTGCTGATCAGTACCGGAGCCAATATTCTGGGGACGTATCTGCTGAAACCGGTTATCAATGAATTTATTCTTCCGGGGGATGTGAAAGGGCTTCTGACGGCGGTAGCGGGTATGGCCGTCCTTTACCTGTGCGGTGTGGCGGCAACATTTGGCTACAACCAGCTGATGGTCATCACGGCACAGAAGGTCATCAAGGAAATCCGGCAGGATCTTTTTGCCCACGTGCAGAAGCTTCCACTGAAATATTATGATGCCCATACTCACGGAGAGCTGATGAGCCGGTTCACCAATGACGTAGACACAGTGCAGGAGGCGATGAACAGCAGCTTCGCCATGCTGATTCAGAGTTTCCTTATGCTGGTGGGAACGATTACCATGATGCTGGTATTAAGTGTACGGCTGACGCTGATTGTCGTGGTTTTTCTGCTTTTGATGGCTGCCTTTATCAAGTTTAACGGCAGCAGAAGCCGGAAATACTTTACAAGGCAGCAGGAGGAGATCGGAAAGATCAATGGATTTGTAGAAGAGATGGCGGCGGGCCAGAAGGTGGAGAAAGTGTTCAACCATGAGAAGGCTGATTTCAAGAAGTTCTGTGAGATGAATGAAAATCTCAGGAGGGAATCGACGAATGCCCTGACTTTTGCCGGAATGATGGTGCCGACAATTGTAAGCCTTTCCTTCGTGAATTATGCGGTTTCGGCCTGTGTGGGCGGGCTCTTTGCCCTGTCCGGACTATTGGATATCGGCAGCCTTTCTTCCTATCTCGTCTATGTGCGCCAGAGCGCCATGCCGATGAACCAGTTTACACAGCAGGTGAATTTCCTGCTGGCGGCCCTTTCCGGTGCGGAGCGGATTTTCCAGATGATGGAGGAAGAACCGGAGATTGATGAAGGAACCATCACCCTCTGCAATGTAAGAAGAGAAGGGGATGTTCTGGTGGAATGTGAAGAGAAGACGGGAGAATACGCATGGCGGGAAGAGAAAGAAGATCAGGTGGTGCTCACACCGCTGAAAGGCGATGTGCGTTTTGACAATGTCGTATTTTCCTATGTGCCGAATAAACGGATTCTGAATGGAATTTCGCTCTATGCAAAACCGGGACAGAAGATTGCCTTTGTGGGATCGACCGGAGCGGGAAAGACGACGATTGTCAATCTGATCAACCGGTTTTATGAGATCGAGAGCGGAATGATCACGTATGACGGGATTGACATCCGCAAGATCCGGAAAGATGACCTGCGCAGATCTCTTGCAATGGTCATTCAGGATACCCACCTGTTTACCGGAACGATCGCAGACAATATCAGGTATGGAGATCAGGAAATCACGGATGAGGAAGTCCGGGACGCGGCAAGGATCGCCAATGCGGATTCTTTTATCCGGAAGCTCCCGAAAGGATATGACACGATGCTTTACGGGGACGGCAGCAACCTTTCCCAGGGCCAGAGGCAGCTCCTTTCCATTGCGCGTGCAGCGGCCGTCAAGCCGCCGGTTCTTGTACTGGATGAGGCGACCAGTTCCATCGATACGAGAACCGAGCGTCTGATTGAAAAGGGAATGGATGCCATCATGGAAGGGCGGACCGTGTTCGTCATCGCCCACCGCCTTTCTACGGTACGCAATTCCAAGGCGATTATGGTACTGGAAAAAGGAGAGATCATTGAGCGGGGAAATCACGAGGAACTTCTGGAACAGAAAGGCCGTTATTATCAGCTTTATACAGGACAGTTTGAACTGGAGTAGATGGAAAATGGAAAAAAGTAAGATCAGAGAACTATGGTTTCAGATAAATGCTGCCAGGAGGGCAGCGCTTCGGCCGTATTTTCAGGAAATCGGCCTGAAAGTAGGGCAGGGACAGCCAAGAATTTTGAATTCTCTCAGAAAATATGGTACTATGACACAAAGAGAACTTGCAGACCGGTGTTTTGTGGATGTCACGACGATTTCCAGAACGGTGGACCGGCTTGTAAAAGCGGGGCTTCTGAGAAAGGAGATCGATCCGTCCTGCCGCAGATCCTGTCTGATCAGACTGACCGAAGAGGGCAGGGAAAAGGCGGAGCAGGTGAAGGAGATTTTTGAAAAAGGGGATGAGATCTGGTGGGAAGCATTTGAAGAGGAAGAGCTGGAAACTTTTTACCGTCAGCTTCAGAAGATGGAAGAAAGTCTGAAAGGAGAACAGACAAAATGAAAACGCTTTATACAAGATGGGGAAAAGACCTGGATACGGAGCATGTCCTTTCAGAGTATCCAAGACCTCTGATGCGGCGAAAAAGCTATATTAACCTGAACGGATACTGGGATTACCAGATCTGCCGGGAATCCGGGAAGCGTCCGCCTGCCTCCTTCGAAGGAAAGATTCTTGTCCCGTTTTCGCCGGAGAGTGTTCTGTCCGGTGTGAAGCGGAGACTCCGCCCGGAGGAAACACTCTGGTATCATCGGACGTTTGAAAATCCGGCACAGTCGGGGGAACGGATTCTGCTGCATTTTGGTGCGGTCGATCAGATGTGTGTCGTGTATATAAATGGAAGGCGCGCCGGCTGTCATAAAGGAGGATATCTTCCCTTTACCGTTGATGTTACGCGGTATCTGAAAGAAGGGGAGAATGACATCTGCGTCCGGGTACGCGATATATCGGACCAGAGCTGGCATGCGAAGGGCAAGCAGAAAATTCAAAAAGGCGGTATGTTCTATACGGCTCAGAGCGGAATCTGGCAGACAGTATGGATGGAGGCAGTGCCGCATAATTATATTGAAGAGATCAAGTGCCGGCCGTTTTATGACACCGGGGAAGTGGAGATTACCGTATTTGCCAATGTGGCGAAGAAGGCAAGGATTATTCTGGAGGGAAGAGTCTGTGAGGCCGGAACGAATGAACCTGTCCGGATCCGGTTAAGGGAAAAGCGGAGCTGGACACCGTGGGATCCATATCTGTATGAGTTTGAAGTACGGATGGGAAAAGACAAGGTGAAAAGCTACTTTGCGATGCGTTGCATCACGGTGGAAAAGGATCCGAAAGGCATTCCAAGGATCTGCCTGAACCACGAGATTCTGTTCCAGAGAGGACTTCTGGATCAGGGGTACTGGCCGGACGGGCTTTATACAGCGCCGTCCGATGAGGCGATGATTTTTGATATCAGTCAGGCGAAAAATCTCGGCTATAACATGCTCAGGAAGCACTGCAAAATCGAGCCACAGCGCTGGTACTATCACTGCGACCGTCTGGGAATGCTGGTGTGGCAGGATATGGTCAACGGAGGAGAAGCGTACCATCACTGGTATGTGACTTACGGGGCGACTGCCATGAGTATCTGGCACATTACGGTCACGGACAAGGTAAGACGGCTTCTGTCCAGAAAGAGTGAAAAAGGCCGGGCAGAGTTTGAACATGAGATGAGACAGACAGTACGCACACTCTATGGGCATCCGTCCATCGTCCTTTGGACGCTGTTTAACGAAGGATGGGGACAGTTCGATACAAAAAGGCTTACAAAGGAATTGAAACGTCTGGATCCGACCCGTCTGGTAGATGCGGCCAGCGGCTGGTTCGACCAGAGATGCGGGGATGTGCGGAGTACCCACAACTATTTCTTCCGGCTGAAAGTGAAGACGGAGAAAGAGCGGGCTTCCATTCTGTCGGAATTTGGAGGATTTTCCATGAGAGAAAAAGGGCACAGTGCGTGCCCGGCAATATACGGATACCGGATTTTCCCGGGGAAGAAGAGCCTGTGCCATGCCTATGAAAAAATCTGGAAAGAAGTCAGAAATCTGGAGCGAAAAGGGCTGTGCGCGGCTGTCTACACGCAGCTGTCGGATATTGAAGAAGAAGTAAACGGGCTGTGGACCTATGACAGGGAAGTATTAAAAATCAAGGATTAGAAGGAGGAACGGACCGATGAGAATCATCAACTTTGGATCGCTGAATCTGGATTATACCTACACGGTGGACCATATTGTGGAGCCGGGGGAGACACTGGATACAGCGGAGCGAAAGATTTTCTGCGGCGGTAAAGGGCTGAATCAGTCGATTGCCCTTGCAAGGGCAGGACTGGAAGTCCACCATGCCGGAATGATCGGAGAAGACGGAGAGATGCTGGTGGATCTTTGCAGGAAGGAAAATATTCATACGCATTATATATGGAAAGTTCCGGGACCATCGGGACATACGATCATTCAGGTGGATGAGAGCGGACAGAACTGCATTCTTCTGTATGGAGGAGCAAACCGGAAATTTACCAAAAATTATATCGATGAAGTGCTGGCGGATTTCAGCGAGGAGGATATCGTACTTGTGCAGAACGAGATCAATCTCGTAGATTATGTCATCGAAGCGGCCAGCAGAAAGAAGATGCGGATCATCCTGAATCCGTCCCCGTATAATGAGCAGCTTAAATCCTGTGATCTTGGCAAAGTAAACCTCTTCCTTGTCAATGAGATTGAAGGCGCGCAGATGACAGGAAAAGAAGAGCTGGGGGAAATTCTGGATACTTTGTCCGAACTGTATCCGAAGGCCGGGATTGTGATGACGCTTGGCGGAGACGGATGTGTGTATCAGGATGCATCGAGGCGGTTTTTCCAGGACAGCTTCCATGTACCGGTGACCGATACGACCGGAGCAGGAGATACATTTACCGGATATTTTATCGCCGGACTGGTATCCGGGATGGATGTAAGAGAATGCCTGATCGTGGCCTCCAGAGCGGCGGCCATTGCGGTCACAAGACCTGGAGCGGCTGCGTCGATCCCGACAAAACAGGAGGTCAGGGAAATTGATCTGGATTTTGAAAGACCACAGAAACATGAGACAGAAGAGTAGAAGAAAAGAGCTTTGCAACGCCCGGAGAAAGGGCCGCGCAAAGCTCTTTTTGTGCAATAGAAACAGTTCCTGAAGATCAGTCCTTGTCAAGTTTGGAAAGCACATCCGGGATCGGTACATCGATTTTACGGTCACGGTAATAGTATTCCCGGTCGTGTTCTCCTACTTCACGCAGTACCCGGCATGGATTTCCTACAGCTACTACTCCGGCCGGGATGTCCTTTGTGACAATGCTGCCGGCTCCGATAACTGTATTGTCCCCGATGGTCACGCCCGGAAGGATGACGCATCCTGCTCCGAGCCATACATTCTTTCCAATATGTACGTCCATGTTGTACTGCATCTCCAGATACCGGAGATTCGGCTCGATCGGATGACCTGCGGTCGCGATGGTGACATTCGGTCCGATCATGGTCTTGCTGCCGACATAAATATGTCCATCGTCAACAAGAGTCAGATTGAAGTTGGCGTAGACATGATCTCCAAAATGGGTATGATATCCACCCCAGTTGGAACGAAGCGGAGGCTCGATATAGCATCCCTCGCCCAATTCGGCAAACATATCTTTGAGCATTCTGGCTCTCAGTTCCTGGTCGTGCGGTCTTGTCTGATTATAATCATACAGCTTTTCCAGACAGTCAAACTGTTTTTTCATAATTTCAGGGTCGGACGGAAGGTAAAGACGTCCTTCCTCCATTCTTTTTGCAGACTCCTGAGAGTCCATCTGTAAATCCTCTGCATATTCCATGCTGTGTTTCCTCCTCTTTTTTCCGCTGCTATCCTCTACTATAGTATATTCCGGTGCCGGTGGCAAGGACGGTGTTTCTTTTTTTCATCACAGTTTTGGCACAGAATAGACACAATTTCCTGATAAGGTATTGCATAGACTAAAACAGAGGAGGGAAGCACATTGATCGAAGTCAACGGATTAGTGAAAAAATACGGCAGCCATACTGCTGTGGATCATCTGAACTTTCGAATAGAGAAGGGACATATCTATGGGCTGCTTGGGCCAAACGGAGCCGGAAAGTCCACAACCATGAATATCATGACCGGATATCTCGGAGCAACCGAAGGGGAAGTTCTGATCAACGGCCATGATATTTTAAAAGAGCCGGAACTGGCGAAAAAATCTGTCGGATATCTCCCGGAGATGCCGCCGCTTTATATGGACATGAAAGTGCAGGAGTATCTGATGTTCGCGGCGGAGCTGAAAAAGGTAAAAAAGGCGGACAGAAAGGCTGAAGTCAAAAAAATAATGAAGATGGTCAGGATTTATGATGTGAGAGAAAGGCTGATTAAGAATTTGTCCAAAGGATACCGCCAGAGAGTGGGGCTGGCGCAGGCAGTGCTTGGATTCCCTGAGACAATTATTCTGGATGAGCCGACAGTCGGCCTGGATCCGAAACAGATCATCGAAATCAGAGAGTTAATCAGGGAGCTTGCAAAAGATCATACGGTCATTTTAAGCTCCCATATTCTTGCGGAGATCAGGGAAGTGTGCGATTACATCATCATTATTTCCCAGGGGAAACTGGTGGCAAGTGATACGCCGGAAAACCTGGAAAAGAAATTTTCAGGGAATGCGCCGACCGAGATCGAGACAAGACTGCTTCCGGAAAAAACCGAAGAGATTCTCTCACGGATTCCGGGAATTCAGAAAGTCAGCTATCTGTCGTCCGATCCTGGAATCACCAGGGCGGTCATTGAGACAAAAGAGGATGTTGACATCCGGGAGGAGATTTTCCGTGCCTTTGCAAGAGAGGACAGCGCGCTGATCTCCATGTACAGAAAACAGAATACACTGGAGGACATCTTCCTTCAGCTGACCCAGGAAGGAGGACGTCCACATGCTGGCAATCTATAAGCGTGAGTTTAAATCGTATTTTTACTCCATGACGGGGAGTATTTTCATCGCCTTTCTGACCTTTATGACAGGCATCTACTTCATGGCATACAATTTAAACAACGGATATCCGTATTTTTCCTATTCGCTGGAAGGGGTCATGTTTATTTTTCTTGTGGCGGTTCCGATTCTTACGATGCGAAGCTTTTCCGGGGAAAGGAGAAGCCGGACCGACCAGCTGCTGTTGACCTCCCCGGTAAGCGTGGGCAAGATGGTAATGGGAAAATATTTTGCCATGGTGACGGTATTTCTGATTCCTTGCGTACTGTTCTGTGCGTATCCGCTGATTATCAGTACACAGGGAACGGCATATTTTAAGAATGATTATACATCGATTCTTGTATTCTTCCTTCTTGGATGTGTATATATTGCCATCGGAAGTTTTATCTCCGCCATGACGGAGAGCCAGATTATTGCGGCCATCGGAACATTTGGTGTCCTGATGGTGATTTATCTGTGGGATGGACTGTTAAGCTTCCTTCCGTCTTCCGCATTTGGAGGGATGGCAGGAATCTGGATGATGCTGACCCTCTGCGTTTTGTTTGTTTACAATATGACCAAAAACGGTCTGCTGAGTGTCGGAATAGAAGGAATCGGTACGATTGTTCTTATTGTGATCTATGTTGTAGACTCTTCTTTATATGAAGGAATTCTTTCCACAATCTTTGAAAAGTTCGCGCTTGTTTCGACGTTTACGAGTGTCGCGGAAAATAATCTTCTGGACATCGGCGGGGTTGTGATGTATCTGACTCTGATCGGGGTGTTTTTATTCCTGACGGTTCAGTCAATACAGAAAAGAAGATTCAGTTAGGAGGGTAAGACATGAAGAAATTGCTGAAAAAATTCCGAAGTCTTCAGACCCGCTATGGATTTTACAGTGTGGGTATGATCGCGATTGTCATCGTGATCGCAGTTGTCATCAATCTGATTGTCGGGCAGCTCCCGGAGAAATTCAGACAGGTTGATGTCAGCAATAAAAACATTTACGGAATTTCCAAGACATCCAGAAATCTTTTGAAAGATCTGGAATACGATATCAAGTTTACGGTATATGCAGACAAATCATCTACAGACGAGAGAATCAAAACATTCCTGGAACGATATACCGCACTGACTGACAAGATCAGTGTAGAATGGATCAATCCGGTGGATCATCCGCAGGCTCTTCAGGAGAATGAAGATGCACAGTCCAATTCCATTGTCGTTTCCTGCGAGGAGACCGGAAAATCTGCTACAGTTCTGTTTACGGATATTATTGTGCAGGACTACAGTTCCTACTATACGACAGGGTCTGCGTCTGATTCGGAGTTTGATGCGGACGGTCAGCTGACAAGTGCGATCAATCAGATTACAACGGATGTGTCGAAGAAAATCTACTATACAACCGGACACGGCGAGACGACATTATCCACTTCTCTGAGCGATGAACTGGAGAAATCCAGTGTGACAACGGAAGAACTGAATCTTCTGATGGTAGAGGAGATCCCTTCAGACTGCGACCTGATCCTGATCGATGCGCCGACGAGCGATATTTCCGAGCAGGAGGAAACGATGCTTCTGAATTATATGTCAGAAGGAGGAAAGGTCATCTATGTGATGGGTGATGCTTCCACGGAGACGCCGAATCTGAACGCGTTTATGGAACAGTACGGAATGACAAAAACGGACGGCTACATTGCGGATATGCAGCGGTGCTACCAGGGTAATTACTATTATATCTTCCCGGAAATCTCAGCATCGGGAGATCTGGGAGACGGTCTGGAAAGCGATATGGTACTTCTTGTAAATTCAGCCGGATTTACCGTACAGGAAGATTTAAGAGATACGCTTTCTGTGACACAGGTGATGACGACATCCTCAGAAGGATACGCAGTGACGGAAGAGGAACAGACACAGGGAGAATATACTCTCGCAGCTGTCGCGGAGGAAGATGACGCGAAGCTGACCGTGATTGCTTCGGAAAGCATGATCAATTCCCAGATTACGGAGTATTTTTCCAATCTGGATAATTCGAGACTCTTCCTCAATCTCGTTATGAACAATTTTGACGATGTTGAAAATCTTTCCATCAAGGCGAAGAGCCTGTCTGTAGAGTTGAACACCGTGCGGCATGCAGGTTCTATCAGTACAGCGCTGATCTTTGGTGTGCCGGCGGTTGTTCTGATCGGAGGATTTGTGATCTGGATGAAACGTAGAAAAGCATAGGGAGTGGACAGATGAAACAGAAAAAAGGACTTATCATACTTCTGGCAGTACTTCTTGTACTTTGTATTGTTTACTTTGCACTTAGAAGCTACAATCAGAGTCAGAAGGAAGCAGAACAGGCCAAAGCCGAAGCGGAGAAGATCCAGGTGGTGGACATTGAAAATCCGGTGGAGATCACCTACTCTTCCGAAGACGGAAGCAGCGTATCTCTTGTAAAAGAAGACGATACCTGGCATCTGAAAGATGATACGGAGACGGCTCTTGTGCAGGATACCATTGAGAATATCGCGGATACAGTATCCGATGTACAGGCTGAGCGGCAGATTGAGGATCCGGATTCTCTGGAAAGCTATGGACTGGATTCCCCTGCTTATACCATTACCGTGACAGGAGAAGATGGCACAACAGAAACCATTTATATCGGAGACGGAGCAGACTCCGATTATTACATGACAACAGGGGACAAGGAAAATGTGTATACGGTATCCTCTTCCCTTCCGAATGTACTGGAGATGAACACGGATAATCTGAAAGAAGAAGAGGAGACAGAATCTACAGAGGATGATGCTTCTGCAGACGACAGCTCTTCGGATGACAGTACATCCGGAGAGGAAAGCACAGATACAGAGAGCGGTTCGGCCGATGAATAGAAGACCGACCTTTGTCTAAGGTGAACAGCGGGCAGCAGCAGACTGCCCGCTATTAATTTTCGTCCAGTACTTGACATAATCAAGTAGTGGGTATAGTATAATAACAGGAGGAGTGATGGAATGAATCCACAGTTTAAAAAAGGAGTTCTGGAACTGATTGTTTTGGAATCAGTCCGGAACCGTGACATGTACGGATACGAACTGGTGACAGAAGTATCCAAGGTCATTGACGTAAATGAAGGGACCATTTACCCGCTCCTGAAACGATTGACAAACGAACATTATTTTGAAACCTATCTGCGTGAGTCCACAGAAGGACCGCCCAGAAAGTATTATCATTTGACTGCGGCAGGGATTCTCCACCGTGATCAGCTTGAGGCAGAATGGAATGAGTTTCAGGAACGGGTGTGCCGTTTCCTAAAGGAGGGAAAGCATGAATAAAGAAGGGTTTTTAAAAGAATTAAGAGATCATTTAAGAGTGCTGGATGAAAGGGAACAGGAAGATATTATTGATGAGTATGCGCAGCACATTGATCTGAAGATGAAAAGCGGGCTCAGCGAAGAAGAGGCGATCAGCGATTTTGGTAATATCGCAGAGCTGGCAGCCGAAATTCTGGAGGCATATCACGTGGATCCGAAATTTGAAGAAAAGACAAAGGGGATCGTGATCCGTACTCCGGACATGGAAAAAGTTTCTGAGGGGAGCAGAAAACTGGCGGGAAAGGCGGCTGCGTTTTTCGGAAAAATTCTGGAAAAGATCCGGAAAATGAAAGATACAATAGCCGGAAAATGGAGAGCTTTTTCCGGAAAATCCAAACAGAGGACGGAAGGCAGCGAAGAGAAAGAAGGCAGACAGGAGAAAAAGAGCCTGTGGAGGAAAAGTACGGAGATTCCGGTCTGGAGTACGTCCAGGCGTCTGTTTCACAATTGCTGCGTTCTGATCTGGAATCTGAGCTGGATACTTGTTACCTGCTTTCTGATGGGAATGGCGGCTGTCAGTCTGTTTGCTTTTGGAGCCCTGCTGACTCTGGTGTTTTCCGGATATCCGCTTCTTGGGGCGGAGATTTTCTGCTTTGGAGCAGCAGCTTCAGGGGCATCCCTCGGACTTCTGACATTCGGACTTCGAAAAAAGTACAGAAAAAAACCGGAGGGTGAGAGGAAGGCAGAACAGACAGGGGAGGTGTTATAGATGAAGCAGTATCGGAAATTACTTGCCGGAATATTTGCGGGCGGGGTACTGATCAGCGGAATCGGTGCAGGAATCGGATGCGTGGAATTCTTTTCTCTGGACTATGCAGGGGAGAGAACTGTCGGGGAGACGGAGATGACAGTGATGGAAGGAGAGATGAGCTTTACGCCGCCATCTGACGGAGGTACAGTGGATGTATATATGGATTACGGACAGCCGTATCTGAATCTTGTCTGGGATGACTCCGTACCGGAAAACACACTGCACTACAGTATTGAGTACAACAAAAAGCGGGTTGCGCCGGAAGCGTGGCAGGAGGATGCCGAAACACTCGGATTTTATTTCCCGTATATCAATTATGATGAAGTGCGGGATGTGATGGAGTTCAGGGACATCATTCTGGGTGATCTGAAAGAACATAAGATTGGAAGCTACAGGCAGAAGGATATTGAGTCCATCGATCTGTACCTGAACCCGAAAGACCGGGAGAAAATTGAAATATGGTAAAACAAGGCCGGAAAGAGTTTTTCCGGTCTTTACTTTTTGAATTTTTTTCTCTGGAAGCAGGTTCATGGGAAAGAAAATGTAAAATTCAGGTAAAATCTACGTAAAATCATGTTAATTTTTCGTATAACCTATTGCGTATTTTCGCGGTTTCTAGTAAATATATAAATGGAATGTTAAAAATAAGTTAGCATTTTGTAAAATTGAGAGGAAAATTCAACTTTTATGGAGGAAAAGAGAAATGAAGTTGACAGACTTTTTTGGCCTGCTGGGGGGACTTGCCTTGTTCCTTTACGGAATGCAGATGATGAGTTCCGGGCTTGAAGCAGCCGCCGGAAACAAGATGAAACGAATCCTGGAGAGGCTGACAGCCAACCGCTTTCTGGGGGTCCTGGTAGGAGCCGGAGTGACAGCCGTGATCCAGTCTTCGTCGGCGACAACGGTTATGGTAGTAGGATTTGTAAATTCGGGCATGATGACATTAAGACAGGCAGTATGGATCATCATGGGTGCAAATATCGGTACGACAATTACAGGACAGCTGATTGCGCTTGACATTGGGGCGATTGCTCCGCTGATCGCTTTTCTTGGAGTGGCTTTGATTCTTTTCATTAAAAGTCCGAAGGTACATAATTACGGTCTGATTGTAGCAGGACTTGGTGTACTCTTCCTTGGTATGGAGATGATGAGCTCATCCATGATGCCGCTTCGTGATTCGGAGGCTTTTGTAAGCCTTATGACAAAATTCTCAAATCCGGTGCTTGGTATTCTTGCCGGAGCGGTGTTTACGGCGATTATTCAGTCTTCTTCCGCGTCTGTTGGTATTCTGCAGGCATTGGCATCAAACGGTCTGATCGGACTTCCGAGCGCGGTGTTTGTTCTTTTTGGACAGAATATCGGTACCTGTATTACGGCGGTGCTTGCATCCATAGGGACAAGCCGGAACGCAAAGCGTACGACGATCATCCATCTGACATTTAACATCATCGGAACGATCATTTTTACAACTGTCTGTATTCTGACGCCGCTTACGTCTCTGGTGGAAAGCTGGACGCCGACCAATGTGGCGGGGCAGATTGCCAACATGCATACGTTGTTTAATATTGTCACCACCATTCTTCTGATTCCGTTTGGAAACTATCTGGCATCCTTTGCCGAGAAGGTTCTTCCGGATAAGAAAGAAGAGAAAGTGGAAGGGATGCATCTGGAATACATCCGCCCGGTTGATACGAAGAGGGAAAACCATATCGGTACTTCCGCAATCGCTTTGACAGGAGTTCAGAAAGAAGTAGAACGGATGCTTCAGATGACAAAGGAAAACGTGCACTTGAGTTTTGATGCGGTGCTGGATGGTTCCACCGCCCTCCTTGCGCAGGTAGATGAAAAAGAAGAGTACATCGACTTCCTCAATAAAGAGATCTGCAAATATATTTCCAAGACGATTGTCAATGAGACAAACCAGAAAGATGCCAGATACATGAGTGCTCTGTTCAAAGTATGCGGTAATCTGGAGAGAATTGGAGACCATGCGACAAATCTGTGTGAGTACACACAGATGATGGAAGAAAAGGGCATTGTATTTTCCAGTACCGAGATGGAGGAGATCCGCCAGATGAAGAAAGCAAGTCTTGATGCGCTTGAGATTTTAAGCGATGTCAAGAAGGGAGACACAGAGATCGTGAAGAGGATCGAAGAGGCGGAACAGAGGATAGACGACATGACAGAAAGCTTCCGCCAGGGACAGATCGACCGGATGCAGCAGGGAAAACAGGATGAAGAGGTCAGTATTCTGTATTCCGAGATGCTTACGGATTTTGAACGGATCGGAGATCATATTCTGAATATCGGACAGGAAATGGGACTTGGAAAAGTCGGAGCGTAAAAAGGTGCATAAAACTTTTATTCATAATTGATAAAAACAAGGTTGGATGCTATACTGGCCTTGTATAAAAGGATTGTTACTGGTAAAGCAGGCTATACCGATTGTACACATTTGAGTTAAAATGTGGGAGCGGTATAGCCTATTTTTTGTGCATTTTATGTAGGAGGGCGGATCGTAAGAATGCAGGTTGATAAAGTGATTAACAACAATCTGATCAGAACCCATGATGAAAAAGGACAGGAAGTCCTTGTAATGGGGTGCGGAATCGGCTTTAAGAAAAAGCCGGGAGAGTATATTGATGACGGAAAAGTGGAAAAAGTTTATGTGCTTCAGAAGGAGAAAAGACAGCACATGGAGGAACTGTTTTCTTCCATGCCCCTTGAATGTATCCAGGCAACCAACGAGATCGTGGAGTATGCGACGATTTCCCTTGGAAGGCAGCTCAGTAATTATCTGTATCTGAATCTCTGTGACCACATCCATTTCGCGATTCAGCGGTCGAAAGGCGGAATTCCGATTCAGAATGCCCTGCTTACGGAGATCAAACGGTTTTACAATCACGAATATCAGATCGGGATGGAATCGTTGAACATCATTGAGCGGAAAACAGGAGTACTTCTTCCGGAGGATGAGGCGGGATTTATCGCCATGCATCTGGTCAATGCGTCGATGGACTTTCGCGATATGGGCCACACGCAGGAGATGATGAAGATTACCCGGCTCTGGAAGGAATTGATTTCTACCATCATTATAAAGAAGATATCGCCATGTTCGCGGAAATGGGATTTAAGACATTCCGTATGAGCATCGGATGGTCCAGAATTTTCCCAAAGGGAGATGAAGCGGAGGCGAACGAGGCGGGCCTTGCCTTTTACGAGGACGTATTCCGGGAATGTAAGAAATACGGAATTGAGCCTCTTGTGACGATCACCCATTTTGACTGTCCGATGCATCTGATCCGGGAGTACGGCGGATGGAAGAACAGACGGCTGATCGAGCTTTACAAAAAGCTTGTGACCGTGCTCTTTACCCGGTACAAGGGTCTCGTTAAATACTGGATCACCTTCAATGAAATCAATATGATTCTCCATCTTCCTTTTATGGGAGCGGGACTTCAGTTTGAGGAAGGGGAAGATCAGGAACAAGCGAAATATATCAGCGCCCATCATGAACTGGTGGCTAGTGCCTGGGCGACAAAGATTGCACATGAGATTGATCCGGAAAACAAGGTGGGCTGTATGATGGCGGCAGGAAACTATTACCCGTACAGCTGCAGGCCGGAAGATGTCTGGGCGGCTCTCGGAAAAGACCGGGAAAACATGCTCTTTATCGATGTGCAGGCCAGAGGATATTATCCGAACTACGCAAAGAAGCTCTTTGAGAAGAAGAACATCGACCTTGGCATGACAGCGGAAGATGAAGAGATTCTGCGGGAACATACCGTGGACTTCATCAGTTTCAGCTATTATTCTTCCAGGTGCATTACAACACAGGAAAACGTAGGCGAGACCATCGGAAATGCCTTCAAAGGGACAAAGAATCCGTATCTTCCATCCTCTCAGTGGGGCTGGCAGATCGACCCTCTTGGACTGCGTACGACGATGAATACACTTTACGACCGCTACCAGAAACCACTTTTTATCGTAGAAAACGGACTCGGCGCGAAGGATGAGCTGATTCCGGACGGCAAAGGGTCCTGGACGGTGGATGACGACTATCGGATCGAGTATCTGAAGGCCCACATCGAGGCATTCAAGGCGGCCGTGGAAGAAGACGGCGTGGAACTGCTTGGCTATACGACCTGGGGCTGTATCGATCTGGTCAGCGCATCAACCGGGGAGATGAGCAAGCGCTACGGCTTCATCTATGTAGACCGGAAAGATGATGGAAGCGGCACTCTTGCACGTTACCGGAAAAAGAGCTTTTACTGGTATAAACAGGTGATCGAGTCCAATGGAGAAAATCTGGAGCCGCTGAAAGCGTAAAAGAAAGTAAACAACATAGAACGAAACAACACCGGCCCGGAGACGGCAGTGCGGATATGCCCTGCGTCTTCGGGTCTTTTTTCCTGGAACGGGCGATGAGGGGAGAAGCGACCTGATTCCGCTGAGGGATTCTAATTTTATACGAATTCAGAAGCAGGCGAATAATTGAGTGTACCTTTCGACATAATTATGCTATAATCATGTTAAAGGAAGAAAGGAGCTGATATTATGCCAGTTATTATGCCAATTAAAGATCTCCGCAATACAAGTGAGATATCGGATATTGCTCATAAGATACAGGAACCGATTTTTATTACCAAAAACGGATACAGTGATCTGGTCGTAATGAGCAGTGAATTATATGATAAATTTGCAAAAAGCAACCGGATCGATCAGGCAATCTATGAATCCGAAAAAGAAATGGAAGAAGGCGGCGCTTCTATTGATCTCGATGAAGCATTTGAGAAACTGAATAGAAAATATTATGGATAAATATAAAGTCAGATTAAACCAACAGGCATTTCGAGAAATTGATGATATTTTTTCCTACATTGCTTTGGAAAAGTTATCACCGGAAAATGCGAAAGGACAGACAGACCGAATTTGGGCGGCATTAAAGAAATTAGAAACTTTCCCGCAGTCGCATCAAGAACGGAGCGAAGGAAGATACGCCGGAAAAGGATACCGGCAATTACTGATAGATAATTATATTGCCATCTTCAAAATTGATGAATCAAGTAAAACCGTCTATGTTGTGACCGTACAGTATCAGGGACGGAATGTATAAGGAAGAGCCAGAGTAATGAAAAGACTTTGGCTCTACTTCTGTATATAAACTTTTGTAAAGAATATAAAAAAGAGATAGCTGACAACCAACTATCTCTTCTTTGTTATCAATGCGGATAGCAGGACTTGAACCTGTACCCCCTCACGAGGACTAGAACCTGAATCTAGCGCGTCTGCCTATTCCGCCATATCCGCCTGACAAAAGATACTATATCATATAATTGTTCTTTTTGCAAATACTTTTTGAAAAAATTTAAAAATTTTTTTGGTAGGCGGTTTTCTACTGCATTTTGGGCATCCTGGATGCCGCTGCCGGTTATTTTTTCCTGTTCCGCACAAGAAAGAGATGCTGCCAGAACAGATGCAGAAGAAACGCGCCGAAAACAATAACGGCAAGATAGCAGAGGATCCGGACCGGATTTGGAAATCCGCGGGTCAGATCCGAAATGATGACCTGGGACATCTGATAGTACGGACTAATATAGAACATATCGATGTCGTGCGTCCGTCCGATTGTAAGATTGATGACCGTGGCAGCACTACAGAGAACCGCAAACAGGATGACAGAGGAGGAAAAGCCATGCCAGGTATGATCGCTGATGGCGGAAAGACCGCAGAAGATCCCCACGGCAATCAGGAGCAGATGCCACAGATAGGAATGGCACGTGAGCGCAGGAAGCGGGTAGTGCATTCCGCTCGTATCGAGAAAGGCTCCGATTCCGCTAAGAAGAGAAAAGTCCATTAAAAAGGTAAGAAAGATCCGGCGGAGGCGGGAAGCATGGACAACAGGAAGAAGCAAAAGCAGATACATCGGAACGGAGCAGAGCTGAAATGGAAAGTACCACCAGTTGTAGCTTCCGCCGCCGAGAACGAAAGTCAGAGTCCACTGTTTCCAGATCTCGCTTGCCGCCATCACAAGCCCTGTATAAAAAAGAAAGCGTTCCGAACGGTCCAAAGACCGGAGACCTCTCATACAACATTCCTCCTCCCGTTTTCGTATGAATTCATACTGAAATAGTATAAGAATATTTTACCACAATATACAAAAAGAAGAGCAGGTGAAAAAATGGTTGACAGAAAAGATATAAGTATTATAATGAGGGTGTCTGATCAAAGAAGGATACGATAAAATAAAACAGGATCATCTGAGGATACGCGGCCGCAGCTGCGGGATCAGAGAAGATGTCGGGTGCGCCCGGTTATTTGTAAGAGATAACCGGGCGCACTTTTTTTATTTAACAGGAATCTTCGTTCCCTGTTAAATAAAAACGCTCCGCGGGATGCGCACTCGCGCAAAGCAGAAATTTGTTGCTAAAGCGACCGCGCTCGGCGCGAGAGTTCCGCAGGCAGAACTCTTTATTCTAACAGGAAAGTGAGGACGAAATCATATGGAACAGTTACATAAAATCAAATTGCTGGAAGACCGTCTTAACCGGCTGGAATCAAACGACAGGGACAATTTTTACATCTGCCGCAAGATCAAACGCAGAATTGCAAGACTTCGAGAGGAAATAAAAGGGGAAGGCGCTTAAAAGCAGCGGTTCTTTGATCAGGCACAGTCAGAAAAAAGCGGGCTGTCCGCAAAGGGAAAACAGAGGGCAGACAGGGGAGTAATGTAAAAACAGGGTTGACAACCGGGCATTCGTGTAATATAGTTTGATTATCAAAGTATTTTAAGTTCAAATAAAAGTTTGGAGAAAACATATGATAGGAAAAATATGCGGAACGGGATCTTATATCCCGCCTAAAATTTTGAGCAATAATGACCTGTCTGAGATGGTTGAGACGAATGACGAGTGGATCCGTGAACGGACCGGTGTGAGAAACCGCCACATCGCAGAGCATGAGACCGCCTCTTTCATGGCGGCGGAGGCGGCAAAGAGGGCACTGGAAAACGCCGGGATCTCTCCGGAGGAGATCGACTTGATTCTTGTCGCTTCTTCTTCGCCGGACGTAATCTTCCCGAGCGTAGCCTGTGAGGTGCAAAAAGAGATCCAGGCGGTGAATGCGGCGGGATATGACATGCAGGCAGCCTGCACGGGATTTGTCTTCGCATACCAGAGCGCGCAGGCCTACATTGCGGCAGGATTTTACAAGACGATTCTGGCTATTGGAACTGAGACGCTGTCTTCTATGGTGGACTGGACTGACCGGGGCACCTGCATCCTGTTTGGTGACGGCGCAGGCGCGGCAGTGATCCGGGCAGCGGAAGGAACAGTATATCTTCCGGCAGCACATTCCGATGGATGCAGGGGAGACGCACTTGTCTGCAGGAGCAGATTTTCATCGGAGTTTGTGGAAGCGTTTAAGAAGACCGGAGAGACACCGAAGGATACTTACATCAGTATGGACGGAAGAGGCGTATTCCAGTTTGCAGTCAAGAGTGTTCCGCAGATTGTGACGGAGGTGCTTGACAAGGCGGGGCTTGGAACGGAGGATATCGACTGGTTCATCCTTCATCAGGCCAACAAAAGGATTGTGGAATCTGTTGCAAAACGCCTGAAGACAGACATCGGGAAATTTCCGATGAATCTGCAGGAGTACGGCAACACCTCATCCGCGAGCATTCCGATTCTCCTCGATGAGATGAACCGGGACGGACGGCTTGAAAAAGGGCAGAAAATCGTGATTGCAGGATTTGGAGCAGGACTCTCCTGGGGAGCATCCATTCTGGAATGGTAATACAGGTAATTACCGGCAAAGGCCGGATTACAATAGAAAACATGAAAAAAGAAAATGAAAAGTAAAAGGAGACTACCACTATGTTAGAAAAAGTAAAAGAAATCGTAGCAGAAAATCTTGGAGCAGACATCAATACACTGACAGAGGAGACATCTTTCAAAGATGATCTTGGAGCAGATTCTCTGGACCTGTTTGAAATGGTAATGGCACTGGAAGAAGAATACGGAAAAGAGATTCCTACAGAAGATCTGGAGCAGCTTACAACGATCGGTGAAGTAGTAGATTACTTAAGCAAATAATAACGCATCTTTACTGCCATCCGGTCAGGTGCCTTTTTGGCGAAGGCCGGGTGGCAGAAACATATTGCTGGAAAACAGATAAGGAAGGGATATTGGGATGAAGACAGAAATTACAGAGATCCTGGGTATTGAATATCCGATCATTCAGGGCGGAATGGCCTGGGTGGCAGAACATAAACTTGCAGCGGCTGTATCCAATGCAGGAGGACTTGGACTGATCGGTGCGGCAAGCGCTCCGGCAGACTGGGTAAGAGATCAGGTTAGAAAAGCAAAAGAGCTGACTGACAAACCGTTTGGAGTGAACATCATGCTGATGAGCCCGTATGCCGATGACGTGGCAAAAGTCATCGTGGAAGAGGGCGTCAAAGTCGTGACAACCGGTGCCGGAAGCCCGGAAAAATACATGAAAATGTGGAAGGAAGCAGGCGTAAAGGTCATCCCGGTTGTAGCAAGCGTGGCTCTGGCAAAGAGAATGGAGCGCTGCGGGGCAGATGCCATCGTGGCAGAGGGAACAGAAGCAGGCGGACACATCGGTGAAAATACAACGATGGTTCTCGTGCCGCAGGTGGTTGACGCAGTCAACATTCCGGTCATCGCAGCAGGAGGAATTGCAGACGGACGCGGCATGGCAGCGGCATTTATGCTTGGCGCAAGAGGAATGCAGCTTGGAACCGGATTTGTTGTTACAAAAGAATCCCAGGTTCATGAAAATTATAAAAACAGCATTATCAAGGCAAAAGACATTGATTCCCGTGTAACCGGACGTTCCACAGGACACCCGGTACGTGTACTCAGAAACCAGATGGCAAAAGAATACATCAAAAAAGAACAGGAAGGCGCGACATTTGAGGAACTGGAACAGATGACGCTGGGCGGCTTGAGAAGAGCAGTCGTAGACGGAGACGTCGTAACAGGAAGCGTGATGGCAGGACAGAGCGCGGCGATGTTCAAAGAAGTGCTGACCTGTAAAGAGTTTATCGAGAAGCTGGTAAGCGAGACAGATGCACTTATCAAAGGAGCGGGATTCTATGAGTAAGATAGCATTTATCTACCCTGGACAGGGAGCCCAGAAAGCAGGAATGGGCAAGGATTTTTATGAAAACAGCGAAAGCGCAAGAGCCGTATTTGACAGAGCATCCGAGATTCTGGATCTCGACATGAAGGAACTGTGCTTTGAGGAGAACGACAGACTGGATCTGACAGAGTATACACAGGCAGCGCTTGTGACAACCTGTCTTGCCATGACAAAAGTGGTAAGCGAACACGGCATCCGGCCGGATGTTACAGCAGGATTAAGCCTTGGCGAATACTGCGCTATTGCCATTGCAGGCGGCATGTCTGAGGAGGACGCAATCCGCACAGTGCGTAAAAGAGGAATTTTGATGCAGAATACAGTGCCGGCAGGCGAGGGAGCCATGGCGGCAGTTCTCGGACTGGAAGCATCTGCGATCGAAGAAGTGATTGCGGACATCGAGGGCGTAACTATCGCAAACTACAACTGTCCGGGACAGATTGTAATTACCGGAGTGACAGCCAAAGTGGAAGAAGCGTCAGAAAAGCTGAAAGCGGCAGGGGCAAAACGTGTTGTAATGCTCAATGTCAGCGGACCGTTCCACTCACCGCTTCTGAAAAGTGCAGGAGAAGAGCTGTTAAAAGAACTGGAAAACGTAGAAATCCACAAGCTTGAGATTCCGTATGTGACCAATGTGACAGCGGAATATGTACAAAACGAAGAAGAGATCAAAGGCCTTCTGGGACAGCAGGTATCCTCATCTGTAAGATGGGAGCAGAGCATCCGGAAGATGATCGAGGAAGGTGTAGACACTTTCGTGGAAATCGGACCGGGAAAAACACTGGCCGGATTTATGAGGAAGATCAGCCGTGACGTTGCCATGTACAATATCGGAACATGGGAAGACGTGGAAAAAGTAGCAGAAGCGCTGAAATAAGATCAGATCCGAAGCGGTCTGAAATTTGATATACGTAAGGAGTATAGAGTATGACAGAGCAGAAAGTAGCAGTAGTGACAGGAGCATCAAGAGGCATTGGAAAGGCGATCGCGATGGAGCTTGCGAGAAGAGGGGCACTTGTGATTGTCAACTACAACGGCTCCAGAGAAAAAGCGGAAGAGGTGAAGGCACAGATCGAGGCGGAGGGAAATAAAGCCGAGATCAGACAGTGCAACGTAGCCGATTTTAAAGCCTGCGAGGAAATGTTCCAGGAGATTATCAGCACCTACGGGCGGGTAGACATTCTGGTAAACAATGCAGGAATCACAAGAGACGGACTTCTGATGAAGATGAGCGAAGAGGATTTTGATGCTGTTGTAGACACGAACTTAAAGGGAGCGTTTAACTGTATCCGGTTTGCTTCCAGACAGATGCTCAAGCAGAGAAGCGGACGCATCATCAGCCTTTCCTCTGTCGTAGGGGTGTATGGAAATGCGGGACAGGCAAACTATGCTGCATCCAAGGCGGGAATCATCGGACTTACGAAAGCATGCGCAAAAGAGCTTGCTTCCCGCCACATCACGGTCAATGCCATCGCGCCGGGATTTATTGAGACAGAAATGACGGAAGTATTGTCGGAGAAAGTGAAAGAAACAGCGAAAGCGCAGATTCCGTTCGGTACATTCGGACAGCCGGAAGACATCGCAAAGACAGCGGCGTTTCTGGCATCGGATGACGCACGGTATATCACCGGACAGGTCATCTGTGTAGACGGCGGAATGTAAAAAGCGAAGAAGGAGACGAAATATGAAGAGAAGAGTAGTTGTAACAGGACTGGGAGCGATCACTCCGATCGGAAACAGCGTACCGGAATTCTGGGAAGGAGTCAAAGCGGGAAAAGTCGGAATCGGAGAGATTACGAAGTTTGACACTTCTGATTATAAAGTAAAGATTGCGGCCGAGGTTAAGGATTTCGAGCCGAAAAACTATATGGATTTTAAAGCGGCAAAGAGAATGGAAACATTTTCGCAGTATGCGGTGGCCGCTGCACTGGAAGCATGTAAAGATGCGGCCATCGATATGGAACAGGAAGATCCGTTCCGTGTCGGAGTTATTGTAGGGTCCGGAATCGGAAGCCTGCAGACTGTAGAAAGAGAATATACAAAGATTGTGGAAAAAGGACCAAACAGGGTACATCCGCTGATGGTACCTCTGATGATTTCCAACATGGCGGCAGGAAATGTCTCCATTCAGCTTGGTGCAAGAGGAAAATGTACAAACGTTGTGACAGCATGTGCATCCGGAACCCATTGTATCGGAGATGCATTCCGTGCCATTCAGTACGGGGATGCGGAAGTGATGTTTGCAGGCGGTACGGAAAGCGCCATCTGTCCGACAGGTGTGGCAGGATTTACTGCTCTGACCGCACTGACCACATCCAATGATCCGATGCGGGCATCCATTCCGTTTGACAAGGACAGAAGCGGATTCGTTCTCGGTGAGGGAGCCGGTATTGTTGTTCTGGAAGAGCTGGAGCACGCAAAAGCAAGGGGGGCAAAGATTTACGCAGAAGTGGTAGGATACGGTGCGACAGGCGATGCTTACCACATCACTTCCCCGATTGAAGACGGAAGCGGTGCGGCACGTGCCATGACAGATGCTATGAAAGAAGCAGGCGTAAAACCGGAGGATATAACTTATATCAACGCACACGGAACAAGTACACACCACAACGATCTGTTTGAGACAATCGCCATCAAATCCGCGCTCGGAGATGCGGCAAAAGATGTGGTTGTCAACTCTACCAAGTCCATGATCGGACATCTGCTCGGAGCAGCAGGCGGAGTGGAGTTCGTAACGATCGTAAAATCCGTGGAAGAAGGATTTATCCACCAGACAGTGGGAACAGAAAATGTCGATGAAGAATGTGACTTAAACTATGCAGTTGGTGCGCCGGTTGAGAAGGAAATCCGCTATGCCATGAGTAATTCTCTTGGATTTGGCGGACACAATGCGACCCTTCTGATCAAAAAATACGAAGAATAGGAGAGTGTAGACATGGAGCTGGAACAGCTTTTAAAACTGATTAACACGGTTTCGGATTCAAAGCTTACAGAGTTCAAATATGAGACAGAGAGTGTCTGTATCAAAATGGGAAAAGAAAGCAGTGTCAAGGTTGTTGCGGCTGACGCGCAGACGACAGCCCCGGCTGCGGTACAGGGAGCAGTGATTACCGCACAGGAAACGAAAGCGGCGATCGAAGCTTCTGAAGAACCGGATGTGCAGAAAGGCAAGGTTGTAACATCCCCGCTTGTCGGAACTTTCTATGCGGCACCGTCCGAGGATGCAGATCCGTATGTGAAGGTGGGCGACACAGTGAAGAAAGGGCAGGTCCTTGCCATCGTGGAAGCTATGAAACTGATGAATGAAATCGAAAGTGAATATGACGGAACAGTGGAGGAAATTCTTGTGGAAAACGCACAGGGCGTAGAATATGGACAGCCTCTGTTCCGGATCAGATAATTGAGGTGAAACAGGATGAAACATCTGGGAATTAAAGAGATCGAAGCAATTCTGCCGCACCGCCACCCGTTTCTTCTGGTAGATTATATCGAAGATTACGAACCGGGCGAATTCGCGACAGGTTATAAATGTGTGACATTCCGGGAGGATTTCTTCCGGGGACATTTTCCGCAGGAACCGGTAATGCCGGGTGTTCTGACTGTAGAGGCGCTGGCGCAGGTCGGAGCGGTTGCGATCCTGAGCAAAGAAGAAAACAAAGGAAAGATCGCATACTTTGGCGGAATCAACAAATGTAAATTTAAAGGAAAAATTGTTCCGGGAGACAAAGTCAAACTGGAAACAAGGATCATCAAACAGAAAGGACCGGTTGGTGTCGGGGAAGCGATCGCAAGCGTGGACGGTAAAGTCGTTGTGAGCGCAGAACTGACCTTCATGGTCGGCTAGATGAGAAAAAGATAAAAACGAGGTCGGAGGCAGATATGATTAAGAAGGTTTTGATTGCAAACAGGGGTGAAATTGCGGTACGGATTATCCGTGCGTGCCGTGAGATGGGAATCGAAACGGTTGCGGTATATTCGGAAGCAGACAGGGAAGCACTGCACACACAGCTTGCGGACGAGGCGGTCTGCATCGGGCCGGCTCCTTCTTCGGAGAGTTATCTGAGCATGGACAAGATCTTAAGCGCGACGATGATTACCGGAGCGGACGCAATTCATCCGGGATTCGGATTTTTGTCCGAGAACAGCAGGTTTGCAGAGCTTTGTGAAAAATGCAATATTACATTTATCGGACCAAAAGCGGAAGTGATTGAGAAACTTGGAAACAAGGCTGAGGCAAGAAATACGATGATATCTGCCGGAGTTCCGGTCATTCCGGGAAGTACGGAGCCGGTTTTTGATGAAGAAAAAGGTGCCAAAGAGGCGGATCGGATCGGTTATCCGGTCATCGTAAAAGCGGCGCTTGGCGGAGGCGGAAAAGGCATGCGTGTAGCGAAGACTCCGGAGGAGTTTTCCAAGGCATTTACGACAGCCCAGAAAGAAGCAAAGGCAGCTTTCGGCGACGATATGATGTATATCGAACATTTTGTGGAACATCCTCGTCATATTGAGTTTCAGATTCTGGCGGACCACTATGGCAATGTTATCCATCTGGGAGAGAGGGACTGTTCTATCCAGAGAAACCATCAGAAGATGATCGAAGAGTCTCCGTCTCTTGCATTGAGTGAGGAGCTCCGTCAGAAGATGGGAGAAGCAGCTGTAAAGGCGGCGAAAGCGGCCAATTATGAAAATGCCGGAACCATCGAGTTCTTGCTTGAAAAGAACGGCAGCTTCTATTTTATGGAGATGAATACAAGAATTCAGGTAGAACATCCGGTAACCGAGTGGGTAACCGGAATTGACCTGGTAAAAGAGCAGATCCGCATTGCTTCCGGGGAGCATTTAAAGATCAGCCAGGAGGACGTCAAACTGACCGGACATGCGATTGAGTGCCGTATCAATGCGGAAAACCCGGCAAAGAACTTCCGCCCGTCACCGGGAACCATCACGGATATCTACCTTCCGGGAGGAAAGGGAGTGCGGATCGATTCCGCAATCTACAGCGGCTATACAGTTCCGCCGTACTATGACTCCATGCTGGCAAAACTGATTGTCCATGCAAAGTCAAGACCGGAAGCGATCAGCAAAATGAGAAGTGCCCTCGGGGAGGTTATCATCGAAGGAATCGATACAAATATTGACTATCTGTACGAACTGATCAACCATCCGGATTATCAGAGCGGAAATATTGATATTGAGTTTATCGAGCGTTTGTAGGAGTGAAAAGACATGAAATTATCCAATATGTTTAAAAAAACAGAACGAAAAAACTACATAACGATTCATACTTCAGATAAAAAGGGAAAACCGGAGGTGCCGGAAGGTCTGCTGAAAAAGTGTAATGCGTGCAAGGCGGCGATTGTGACAGAGGATGTCAAGAACAATTATTATATCTGCCCGAAGTGTCACAATTACTTCCGGGTACATGCCAGAAGAAGAGTGGAGATGATCGCGGACGAAGGGACGTTTGAAGAGTGGGATCACGGCCTGAATGCGGGCAATCCGTTAAGCTTTCCGGGATATGAGGAGAAGGTGAAGGCTCTCCAGGAGAAGACAAATCTTGATGAGGCCGTCATGACCGGGAAAGCGCAGATCAATGGAAATGAAGTGGTACTTGGCATCTGTGACGGACGCTTCATGATGGCAAGTATGGGATGGGCAGTCGGAGAGAAGATCGCCCGTGCCGTAGAACGGGCTACCGAAGAAAAACTTCCGGTGATCATTTTTGCCTGCTCAGGCGGAGCAAGAATGCAGGAAGGCATTGTCTCCCTGATGCAGATGGCAAAGACATCTGCGGTTTTGAAAAAGCACAGTGATGCCGGGCTTCTCTATATTTCGGTCCTGACTAATCCGACAACCGGCGGAGTAACGGCAAGTTTTGCCATGCTTGGCGATGTCATTCTGGCAGAGCCGAACGCATTGATCGGTTTTGCCGGACCGCGTGTCATTGAGCAGACGATCGGACAGAAGCTGCCGGAAGGATTCCAGAAATCGGAATTTCTGCTGGAGCACGGTTTCATCGACCGGATTGTAGAGCGGGAAGAGATGAAGGAAGTGCTTGCATCTATTCTCAGCATGCATAAAATCGAAGAGAACGGGGAAGACTGGCGGCAGGAATGCTGTCAGAACGAAGGAGAGGAAAAACGTGTTCCATATAAAGGGCTGACCTCCTGGGAGCGGGTTCAGATTTCCAGAAGAAAAGACCGCCCGGTAGGAAGTGACTATATTCACACCTTGTTTACCGACTTTATTGAATTGCACGGTGACAGGTATTTCAAAGATGACAAGGCGATTATCGGAGGAATCGCAAGATTCCACGGAATGCCGGTCACAGTCATTGCGCAGGAACGGGGCACAACGACAAAAGAAAATATTCTCCGGAATTTCGGAATGCCTTCCCCGGACGGATACCGGAAGGCGCTGCGTCTGATGAAGCAGGCGGAGAAATTCCACCGCCCGGTCATCTGTTTTGTTGATACACCGGGAGCGTTCTGCGGAATTGAAGCAGAAGAAAGAGGACAGGGAGAGGCAATTGCGAGAAATATCTATGAGATGTCCGGCTTGAAAACACCGGTTGTATCCATCGTGATCGGAGAGGGAGAAAGCGGAGGAGCGCTTGCCATCGCGACCGCGGATGAAGTGTGGATGCTGGAAAATTCGATCTACTCGATCCTCTCTCCGGAAGGATTTGCATCCATTCTCTGGAAAGACAGCAAACGGGCAAAAGAGGCGGCGGGGGTCATGAAGCTGACGGCAAACCATTTAAAGAGCATGGAGATTGTCGAGCAGGTGATTCCGGAGCCGGATAATTTCACTTCCGCAAATCTGGAGGAAGTGGCAGACAGACTGGACAGAAGTCTGAAGAAATTTATTTGTGAGTACATGGAGATGGATGCAGATGCTCTGGTTGAAAAACGTTACCGGAGATTCCGTCGGATGTAGGAAAGGAACGAAAAAGTGAACACAAAATGGCCGCCGATTTCGCTCGGCGATAAACAAATCAAAATTCCTCTCATTCAGGGGGGAATGGGAGTCGGTATCAGCATGGGAGGACTTGCAGGTGCTGTTGCAAAAGAGGGCGCGGCGGGGATCATTTCCAATGCGCAGATAGGATTCCGGGAAGCGGATTTTGAAAAAAATCCGTTTCAGGCCAACCTGCGGGCCATGGAAAGTGAATACCAAAAGGCCAGAAAGACCGCGCCGGACGGAGTGATCGGATTTAACATCATGGTAGCGCTGAAGCATTACGAGGAGTATGTAAGGCATGCGGCTGCCATCGGATGTGATCTGATTATTTCGGGAGCCGGGCTGCCTACAGAGCTCCCGCGCTATGTGGAGGGAACCGATACGAAGATCGCACCGATTGTTTCAACTGAAAAATCGGCGAGAGTCATTTTGAAATACTGGGACAGAAAGTACAACCGGGTGCCGGATCTGCTTGTGATTGAGGGACCGAAGGCAGGAGGACATCTTGGATTTACGAAAGAACAGCTTGAGATATTTGACGATAAGGCATACAATGAAGAAGTAAAGTCCATCTTAAAGGCCGTGCGGGAGTACGAAGAGAAGTATGAAAGAAAGATTCCGGTTGTCCTGGCCGGCGGCATTGACACAAAAGAGAAGGTGGAAGCGGCCATGGCGCTTGGCGTGGACGGTGTGCAGACGGCGAGCCTTTTTGTGACGACAGAAGAATGTGATGCGGATATCCGTTATAAGGAAGCATACATAAACGCCGGAGAAGAGGACATCTGCATTGTGACAAGTCCGGTAGGAATGCCGGGGCGTGCAATCTTAAATCCATTTATGAAAAGAGTGATGGACGGGGAGAAATTTACTCCGAAGAAATGCCTTGGATGTCTTCATAAATGCAATCCGTCCGAAATTCCGTACTGCATTACAGAACGCCTCGTGGCAGCGGCCAGAGGGGATGTGGAGGAAGCACTTCTTTTCTGTGGAAAAGAGGCGTACAGACAGCAGAAGATCACGACTGTCAGGGAAGTGATAGGTTCACTGATGGGAGAAGAATAGGGACAAGACGAAAGATAGACAGGTAAAGGAGCAAAAAAACGTGGACGCATACAGGGCAATCAACGAAATCCTGGTTCATTTGTTCAATGAAATCTGGGAGCTGGAAGGAAAAGCAGTGATCACAGAAGAATATAAGGACATTACGAACAACGATATGCATATTATTGAAGCGGTGGGCCTCGGAGAAGGAAACAATATGTCGGCAATCGCAAAAAAACTGAAAATCACTGTCGGATCTCTTACAACCTCCATGAACAGTCTTGTCAATAAAAAGTATGTGGTCCGGGAGAGGAGTTCCCAGGACCGAAGAGTGGTCAATATCCGCCTGACAAAAAAGGGGGAAAAGGCGTACCACCATCATGCAGATTTTCACAGGAAGATGACGGAAGCAGTCGTATCCGCCCTCTCAGAGGATGAGATTCCGGTTCTCGTCAAAACGCTGGACAGTCTGTCCGACTTTTTCAAATCCTATCGGGAACAGTATTGACATGTTTTTGTACCGGATGGTACACTGAATAAAACAGCCGCAGGGCAGCTTTTATGAGCTGTTTTGCGGCTGCTTCCGTAACTGGAAGAAAATACGGACAGGATTTTGGAAAGGCCGGAAGGCCTGAAATCAGAAAGGGAGGGAAGAAATGGTGAAACGACGGACAGAAAACAAGATGGGAAAAAGGATTCTTGCAGGAATCTGCTGCATCGGTCTTCTGACGGCAGCAGGATGCAGTCAGAATCAGGAAGAACCGGATCCACAGGAACTTTATCAGGCTGCGGTGGAGAAAAACGGGGAACTGACAGATCTGGACATGACAATGGGAACGAAGATGACGCTGGAGCAGGCCGGAGAGACGGTGGATATCGATATGAATGTCGATATGCTGATGTCCGGATACAATACATCGGATCTGCAGTATCAGATGGAGACGACGACCTCACTCCTCGGGCAGAATATCGAGATGACTGCATTTTACACAGACGGCTACTATTATATGGAGACATCAGGCCAGAAGCTCAAATATCCGTACGATCTGGAAGCGATTACGGAGCAGGTGGAAAACAGCATGGGCGGCACAGTATCCTCGGAAGCCATGACGGAGCTGACGGCAGAAAAAGAGGGAGAAAATACGAGACTTACCTTTACCGGAGATCCGGAGAAGATGACCAACTATACAAAGGAGATTCTTTCCAATATGCAGACCGGAACAGAAACGGCGGATTTTACAATCGAGAAGGCAGGAGGATCCTATCTGATCAATCCGGACGGCTATTATATCGAAAGTAATGTTGATATGGATCTGCTGATGAATATCAGCGGAAGCGAAGTCAGCGTGAATACAAAGATGACAAGTACCCTGAAAGATCCGGGTAAAAAGGTGGAAATCACACTGCCGGAAGACCTGTCCTCCTACACAGAAGTATCGCAGGATCTTCTGGGATAAAAAAAGCGAAAGAAGGGCATGGAAGACAGCCAAATTGCAAAGGAACTGGAACTTTCTGAAGAAAGCCTCCATAAACTGATGAAAGAGTAATATAAAAATCCGGAAAGTCTCATTCAAAGCGACTTCCGGATTTTGTATATTTGAGAATAGTTCAGAACATTTTATTTTCCGGATACGGCAGCAGTCTTTTTGTTCCGGTAAATCTTGCCGCTGGAGAAGCCGTGTCCTTTGACTTCGTTGACACGGGAGATAATCATGAAGGCTTCCGGATCAATTTTATTGACTTCCTGATTGAGCTTTGTCAGCTCACGGTTGGAGATGACAGTCATAATTACCGGCTGATCGGTGTGAAGATAGCCGGTTTCCCCGTACAGGATAGTGGAGCCCCGGTCCAGCTTCTGGACGATCATCTGATTGATCTCTTTGTGCTTTTTGCTTACGATCTTGACCTGAGTCTGAACGTGTCCGGTGAGGAGTACTTTGTCCAGGACGACGGTGTAGATCAGGACAAGGAGGATTCCGTAGATGATCTGCTCTTTGTCGGAGAAGAGCATCTGGAGAATCAGGATCGTAAAGTCAAAGAGATAGAGCATGACAGACACCGGAAACCCGAACTTTTTATTCAGGACAAGAGGTGGAATATCCATTCCTCCCGTGGAGGCTCCTGCCCGGATCACGATTCCGATGGCAAATCCGATCATCAGTCCGCCGCAGACGGTTGCGAGCATCCGGTCGCTGGTGACATTAGCAAGCTGCGGAATTCTTTCAAATACGCCGAGAATGATCGGGTAAAAGAAACTGCTGATCAGTGTTGTCAGTGCAAACATTTTTCCAAGGACAACTGCTCCAAGCACGAACATAACGGCGTTGAAACAGAAGACGAACATGGAAATGGGGATATTAAAATAATGCTCAAACGCAATTCCAAGACCAGTCGTTCCCCCGGTGATCAGGTCATTTGGAAGAATAAAGACGACAACACCGAGCGCATAGATGGCGTTGCCGATTAAGATTGTAATAATATTCAATACTTTTTTGGAAATGCTCTCATTCATACCTGTCAGTCCTTTCTATTTCAGATACGAATCAGTATACAGGAAGAAAAGAAGGGGAACAAGAGATTTCCGGAAAATCAGGAAATCTTATCAGTATGATGAAACTGTGCTATACTAAAGGAAAAACGAGGAAAAGCAGAGAAAGAAACGAAAGGAGAAGAAGGACATGGAAGAGATCAGGAAATTTCAGCAGATGATAGATGAGAGCAGGAATATCGTATTCTTCGGAGGAGCGGGAGTCTCCACCGAGAGCAACATTCCGGACTTCCGCAGTGAAGACGGTTTATACAATATGAAGTATAAATATCCACCGGAGACAATCATAAGCCACACCTTTTTTCTGAGAAATCCGGAGGAATTTTACCGGTTTTATAAGGACCGGATGCTCTGTCTGGACGCGGAGCCGAATCCGGCCCACAGGAAACTGGCCGAACTGGAGCAGGCAGGAAAGCTCTCCGCCGTTGTCACTCAGAATATTGACGGGCTTCACCAGAAGGCGGGAAGCCGGAAGGTATATGAACTGCACGGAAGTATTCACAGAAATTACTGCATGGAGTGCGGTAAATTTTATGATGCAGAGTATGTGAAAAACAGTGAGGGCATTCCAAGATGCAGCTGCGGCGGGATGATCAAGCCGGATGTGGTGCTCTATGAAGAAGGGCTGGATACGAAGACTATCCAGAATTCCGTGGAGGCGATCGCTCATGCGGATATGCTGATTATCGGCGGGACTTCCCTTGTCGTTTACCCGGCGGCCGGTTTTATCGACTACTTCCGCGGAAAGTATCTTGTGCTGATCAACAAGGCGGAAACAGGGCGGTCTGTCCGGGCGGATCTTGTGATCCGGGAACCGATTGGAAAAGTGATGGAACAAATCTCTTGCAATCCACAGTGAAATTCGCTAAAATAATGAAGTTAGTATATTGATATCAGGAGACATTTATATAAAGGAGAAAAAGTATGTGTGGATTTGCAGGTTATGCAGGAATGAAAGAGTACGATGCTTCCGTGATCCGGAAGATGACAGATAAGATTCGCCACAGAGGGCCGGATTCACAGGATGCTTTCGTGGAAGGCGGAGTCGGGCTGGGCTTTGTCAGACTTAGTATTATCGACCTGGAAGGCGGGTCTCAGCCGATGTTCAATGAAGACAAAAATCTGGTGCTGATCTTTAACGGCGAGCTTTACAACTATCAGGGGATCAGAGAAGAGCTGATTCAGGCCGGACATGTATTTACAACACATACCGATTCTGAGATCCTTCTCCACGGATACGAAGAGTGGGGCAAGGAAGGACTGCTTAAAAAACTGAGAGGAATGTTTGCGTTTGTCATCTTTGACAGAAAGAAGAAGACACTGTTCGGAGCAAGAGACCATTTCGGCATCAAGCCGTTTTATTATTACCATAAGGACGGTACGTTCCTGTTTGGCTCCGAGATCAAGTCTTTCCTGGCTCACCCGGATTTCAAGAAAGAGCTGTTCGAGGAGAAACTTCCGGACTTCATGACATTCGGATGTATTCCTGGAGAAGAGACATTCTTCAGGAATGTATACAAACTGCTGCCGGGACATTACTTTACCTATGAAAACGGCAGGGTAAACGTGAAGATGTACTGGGAGCCGACCTTTGACATCAATGAAAATCAGACCATCGAGAGTGTTGCGGATAAGCTGGACGGTGTTCTGGAAGATTCAGTAAACAAACATATCATCGCAGACGTGCCGGTATGTTCCTTCCTTTCCAGCGGCGTGGATTCCAGCTACGTGGCATATGAACTGAAGGACAAGGTGGATCTGACGACATTTACGATCGACTTTGTAGAGCAGAAATACAGCGAAGCGCCTCACGCAAAGGAACTGGCAGACGAGCTTGGCATCCGCAATATCGGACGGAAGGTATCTGCTGAAGAATATTTCCACGATGCGGAGAAGATTCAGTATTACATGGACGAGCCGCTGGCCAACCCGAGCGCGAACCTTCTGTACTACATCTCCAACCGCTGTTCTCAGGACTTCAAGGTAGCACTTTCCGGAGAAGGTGCGGACGAGATGTTCGGCGGATACAATATCTACCATGAGAATATCTCTCTTGGCGGATATCAGAAGCTTCCGAAGTGGTTCAGAAAGGCAGTGGCAAAGGTTGTCACACCGCTTCCGAAATTCAAGGGAAAAGGATTCCTGATCCGCGGAAGCAAGGATGTGGAAGAACGTTATATCGGCAACAGCAACGTCTTCAAATATGAAGAACGGGATGCATTCCTCAAGAAAAAATACAAGAGCAGAAATCCGCTGGATATTGCTAAAGAATTTTATGACAAGGTGCCGGATCTGGACGATGTGTCCAAGATGCAGTATCTGGACTTTAACATGTGGCTGCGTCAGGAGATCCTTCTGAAAGCGGACAAGATGTCCATGGCAAACTCACTGGAGCTTCGTGTTCCGTTTATGGATATCGAAGTATTCAAGACTGCCCGGACGATTCCGGCAAAATGCAAGGTCAACGATTCCAACACGAAGCTTGCGTTCCGTGCCCTTGCGGACCGTAAATTCAGCAAGAAGAGCGCGGAGAGAAAGAAACTCATGTTCCCGAGCCCGCTTCCGAACTGGATGAGAGAAGATCAGTATTACAAAATGATCAAAAAAGAATTCAAGAGCGAGACAGCAGGAAAATTCTTTAACCGTAAGAAAATTCTGCAGCTTCTGGAAGAACACAAAGAAGGAAAGGTAACCCATTCCATTCAGATCTGGGTAGTCTATACGTTCCTGATGTGGTATAAAGCATACTTTATCAATAACGGAGATCTGGACAAGATCGAGGCAGACTGCGCGCACTAAAACACAGTGAAATAAAAAATGACCGCTTCACGGCTGCAAAGGAAGATGCAGCAGGTGAAGCGGTTTTCTTTGTGATAAAACTTTTTCTTTTTCCCGTACTGGTATTATGGCCTTGGAATTGTTACCCCGAATCCGGCATTTGGATGCATCAGCGAAAAGATGACATCGATGATGAAAATGCCAAGAAAACAGATACAAAGAACCGTCCGGAATGTATCCGGAAGTTTCCGGTACCGAACATTTAATTTCGGCGCCGCGAAATAGAGGATCACAAGCCCTCCGGTTCCAAAGAGAAGCAGCCCTTCCAGACAGACAAACCCTTTGAGATTGATGAGGGAATCCCGGTAGTCCCACCAGCGCATCTGATAGACCTTCCACAGCACGGTTCCCGTGACGAATTCCATCGTCCCGGCTGTCAGCATGGTCATCAGGAAGACCTGAAGCGGTCTTTCGGCAAAGCGGCGGAGCAGGAGGAGAATCAAAACCCCTCCGAATCCGTAAATTGGAAGCCACGGACCATAGAGGACACCACGATTTACAACAGTATGATCGATAAATACATGCAGAAGGACTTCCCAGAGCCATCCTGCAAATGAAAAGGTAAAGAAAAACAGGATGTAGGAAGAGATGGAGTACCGATGCATACTCTGCTGAATGAGCCCCGCCTTTTCTGTTGTATAAAATTCTTTTGCCATCATATATTTCTGTAACATAACTTTTCCACCTCTCTTTCCTTTCCTGTTTATGGTTCTATTGTAAAACATAAAACCGAAGAACAACAAAAGCCACTCTTAGGATATTCGAAAGATTTTCAGGGGAAAATTAAGAAATTATGAAGATCCGTGCGATCATTTTCACGATCTTCTATGCAGATTTTGTGAAATCCCTTTTGAGGAATCCGGAAATATGTTATATTAAGGAAAGCAAAGAAAGTAACCGGAGGATATGGGTATGAAGTTTTTGAGTATTTTTGATGTGATCGGTCCGAATATGATCGGGCCTTCCAGCTCGCATACAGCAGGGGCATGTTCCATGGCGCTTCTGGCGCGCAAAATGTGTCCGGAACCGATCAAAAAGGTCGTCTTTACACTTTATGGTTCGTTTTCCAAGACTTATCATGGGCACGGGACGGACCGGGCGCTTTTAGGCGGAGTTCTTGGATTTGACACTGATGATGCCAGAATCCGCGATGCCTTTGAATGGGCCAAAAAGATGGGGGTAGAATACGAGTTTGTCATTGATGAAGAGACAAGGACAGATCATCCGAACACAGCGGATATGGATATTACCGGAGTAAACGGGCACCGTCTGTTTGTCAGAGGAGAGTCCATCGGAGGCGGCAAGATTAAGATTGTCCAGATCAACGGCATTGATGTGGAATTTACAGGCGAGTACAGTACGCTGATTGTCCGACAGATTGACAAGCCGGGCGTAGTGGCACATATTACCCAGTGTCTGAGCAGGCATGAAGTGAATATCGCGTTTATGAGACTGTTCCGCGAGGATAAAGGAGCGACCGCCTTTACAATCGTGGAGTCGGACGAGCAGATTCCGGAAGAGATTCTGGATGAAATTCACAAAAACGAGAACGTACAGGATCTGATGCTTGTACAGATGTAGGAGGAGCCAGGATGGATTTTATTTCAGGACAGACACTTCTTGAAGTGTGTGAAAAGGAACAGCTTCCGATCTCGGAAGTGATGAAACAAAGAGAGATTTCCTGTGGTGGAATGCAGGAAGAAACGATCAGGGAAAAGCTTTATGAAGCACTCGGAATTATGAAGAATGCGGTGGAAGAGCCGATCAAAAATCCGAAAAAGTCGATAGGTGGTCTGATCGGAGGGGAGGCAAAGCTTGTGGCGGACCACGAGGGAGCTGCTTCTTCCGTGTGCGGCACGCCGCTGTCAAGAGCGATTGCCTACAGTATGGCGGTACTGGAAGTCAACGCCTCCATGGGACTGATCGTGGCAGCGCCTACAGCAGGATCGGCCGGTGTTCTTCCGGGTGTTCTGCTTGCCATCCGTGATACAAAGGAGGCAGATGATGAGATGCTCTTAAAAGGACTTCTCAATGCATCGGCAGTCGGCTATATTCTGATGCGCAATGCATCCGTGTCCGGAGCAGAGGCGGGCTGTCAGGCTGAGGTCGGAGCAGCATCTGCCATGGCTGCGAGCGCAGTAGTGGAGATGATGGGAGGTACACCGCAGATGTGTCTGGATGCTGCATCCATTGCGATGGCAAATCTTCTCGGCATGGTGTGCGACCCGATTGCGGGACTTGTAGAGGCACCTTGCCAGAGCAGAAACGCCATCGGAGTGGCGAACGCGCTGACCTGCGCGGAACTTGCGCTCAGTGGAGTGAAAAGTGTGATTCCGTTTGATGAGATGGCGGAGGCCATGTATCATGTAGGAAAAAGTCTTCCATTTGAACTCAGGGAGACAGCCATGGGCGGCTGTGCGGGAACACCGACCGGATGTGCGCTTGGCTGTGAGATCTGCGGCAGATAAGGAAGAGCAGGGGGGATTTTGCAGGAGAAAAGAGCGGGGGAGCATCCTCCCCCGTTTTGATTTTGGAAAGAAGGGGTAACAATGAACAGACAAACGAAACCACTAAAACCTTACCATGGACTGATTGTCCTGATCCTGACTGCGGTCTGCATCTTTCTGATCGGTCCGGTGCTCAGTAATTATATGGGACTTTACGGGACTTTGATCAGTGAGCTTTTGATGCTTGCCGGTGCGGTAGGATGCACCTTTTTGTTCCGCGGTAATCCGAAATACGTATTCCCGATTCATAAACCGACTCCGCACGGCCTGTTTGGTACTTTTCTCTTCTGGATGGGAACAATCGGGATCGCTATGGTCTTTACCGTAGTGCTTGCATGTTTCTTCCCGGATGAAATCATGGGAACAAGTGCAGGACTTTCTTATACATTCTTAAGTGTTCCGGTGCTGGTTGCCGTACTGATCGTATCCATCACGCCGGCATTCTGTGAAGAGGCCGTGTTCCGGGGGATAGTCTTTAACAGCTTCTGGCCGATTGGAAACAAGTGGATAGTCATTGTGCTGACAGGATGCATTTTCGGAGCATTTCACGGTAGTATCTGGCGCTTCTTTCCGACAGCCATTCTGGGGATGGCAATGGCTTATCTTCTGGCGGAAACCGGAAACATGGTTTACAATATCATGTTCCATGCCATCAACAACCTGCTTCCGCTGGTTCTGATGTTCGGAATGCAGTGGCTGATGGACGGCCTTTATCAGGTGGCCGGAAGCGCGGCATATTCACAGACGGGTTCCTACAGCTCTTCCTATAACCTCGCGTCGGCAGGGATCTATGTTGCGATGACCGGGATTGCCCTTGTCCTGATTTACGCGGGCAATTTCCTGATTCACATGGGAAGAAAAGGATATGAAGGAAAGATGTTTGGCGGACACAGAAAGAAACATCTCTACATTCTGATCGGTGCAGCCGTCGGATTTTTCGTGCTCGGATGTTTCCTTGTGATTGCGTCAGCGGCGGCCGGCGCATTTGGACGTATGATTTACTACTAAAAAGAGGTGACAGCAATGGGACTGAAACAGGATTTTGTACTGAGAAGGCTGGAAGACCAGGGAAGGTTTCTGGCCAGACTGATTCTTGGAAAAGAGGAAGCGAAATATGAGCTTCCGGAATATGAAGCGATGGATAATGAGGTGGACCGCCTTTACAGAAAGATCCTTTCTCTTGCGGACGCAGGGGAGATCAATGAAGCGGAAAATCTTCTTCTGGAAGAGCTGGAGACAGGGGATCTGCAGATGTTTGAGATGGCACTTTGCTTTTATCTTCATCTGGCACATATGGACGAGGAGTTTTTGGAGGAACACCAGTATACGAGAGAAGAAATCGGAGAGGGGATGGAATCTCTGGCAGAGGACTTTGGGGTGAGCGGACTTGAAATCAGCATGGGAAAATAAATGCGGCACCATTCGCGTCATCAGCTTTACATCCGAAGGACACCGGCGAAATGACCTCCTGAGAGAAACGCTCGAGAAGGCGGGACTTTCCTGTGCAGGGTACCGGAAAGGTACGGCGCCGGGAGGCAGTATGCTCTGTGAAGTGACGTCCATGTACGACTGGGTCGGGGAAGGATGGGGGAAAGACACCTATCTCTTTATCGGAGCGGCAGGAATCGCCGTCCGGAGCATTGCCCCGCTTGTAAAGGATAAGTTCACGGACTCTCCGGTGCTTGTAATGGATGAAAAAGGCGGATATATTATTCCGCTGCTTTCAAGCCATCTGGGAGGAGCAGGCGAGACTGCCCGGATTATTTCCGCTCTTACCGGAGCGGTTCCGGTGGTCACGACAGCCACCGATCTGAACCGGAAATTTGCGGTGGATCTGTTTGCGAAGGAAAACGGAATGCAGATTTCGGACAGAACTCTTGCAAAAGAGATTTCCGCCCGGATTTTGCAGGGAGGAACAGTCGGTTTTTATTCGGACTTTCCGGTGAAGGGGAATGTGCCGGAGGAACTTCTGGTAAAGGAAGAGTACGAGGAACTGAGAGAAGCAGTGCCCGGCATCGCAGTGCTTGAAAAAAAGCCGGAGGAGGCGATGCCAAATGTTCTGTATCTGTACCCGAAGATAGTAAGTGTGGGGATCGGATGCAGAAGAGGCGTAAAAAAAGAAAAGATAGAACAAAAGATCCGAAGTGTCCTGGAACGCGGAGGATGGGAGATAGACCAGATCGGGGTGATCGCAAGCATCGACCGAAAAGCAGATGAGGAGGGAATCCTTGAGTTTGCGTCAAAATACAGGATTCCATTTCGGACGTATACGGCCGGGGAGCTCAATACGGTGGAGCAGGTGACATCCTCTTCTGATTTTGTAAAGAATATAACAGGGACGGACAACGTGTGCGAGAGGGCAGCCCTTCTTGCAGGACGGTCCGGAGAACTGATTTATAAAAAAGAAAAGTTCGAAGATCTGACACTTGCGGTTGTGCGGATGCATTACGAAGTAACATTCGGACGGACAGAGCATACTGCATGCCGGGTGCAGGACCAGGAACGAAAGGGGGAAAAATCATGAAGCATATCTTAATCTTTGCGGGAACGACGGAAGGGAAAGAGCTGATGGAGAAGATCAAGCACTTTCCGGTGGAAGTATTTGTCAGTGTAGCCACGGAATACGGAAAAGAATGTCTTTTAAAGGAACCGGAAGAAGCACGGGCACCATATGCAAAACACGGGGAGGTACAGGCCGGAAACTTAAATATCATCGCAGGACGCATGAAAGAGGTGGAAATGAAAAACTATATCCGCAGACAGGAGATTGATCTTGTTGTGGATGCCACCCATCCGTTTGCCCGTGAAGTGACGAAAAATATCAAAGAGGCATGCCGGGAGACGGGAGTTCCTTATATCAGGCTTCTGAGAAAGCCGGTGCAGAAAGAGGAAGGCCTCATCTATGTCTCTTCGATCGAAGAAGGTGTAGAATTTCTGGAGAAGACGGAGGGGAATATCCTGATCACTACAGGAAGCAAGGAACTTGCTGCCTATGCGGAACTGACAGATTACCGGAACCGCTGTTATGCAAGAGTGCTGTCTACGAAAGAATCCGTGGAGGAGAGCGTGCGCCTTGGACTGGAAGGGGATCATTTGATTGCCATGCAGGGACCTTATTCCGAGGAGATGAATATTGCAACGATTCATCATGTGAAGGCATCCTGGCTGATCACAAAAGAGTCCGGAAGCGCGGGCGGTTTTGAAGATAAGGCAAGGGCCGCAGCAAAGACCGGCACGGTCCTTGTAGTGGTGGAACGGCCAAAAGAAGAGGGCTGTACATTTGAGGAAACAGTAGAAAGGATCCATGCATGTTCGTTACAGTAACAGGGGGAAGCGGAAGCGGGAAGTCTGCAATGGCTGAAGATATCTCCCAGAGCCTGTGCAGCGGGCCGAAGATCTATGCGGCGACGATGATGGTGTATGATGAGGAGAGCAGAAGACGGATCGAACGACACCGGAAACAGCGGGCCGGGAGACAGTTTACCACGCTGGAATGTCCGTCCGGACTGGAAGAGATTCATTTTGAAGAGAAAGCGGCGCTTATTCTGCTGGAATGTGTTTCCAATCTTACGGCTAATGAACTCTACAGCGGGGAGAATTTTGCCATGCAGGATCCGGAAGAGACGGCAGAGCGGATTATCCGCGGGATTGCACATTTCGCTGACAGTGCGGACCATCTTGTCGTTGTGACAAACGAAATGTTTCAAAACGGAACGAAAGACGATGAAATGAAACAGTACCTTTCTGTAGCAGGCCGGGTAAACCGCTATCTGATGGCAAAATCCGATGTGTTTATTGAAGCGGTGTACGGCCTGCCGTATTTCTGGAAAGGAAGCGGACATCTTCATATGGAGAAAGGAACATGGATATGGGACAAAACGGATTGATTCATATATACTGCGGGGATGGAAAAGGAAAGACCAGCGCTGCCATCGGGATGATGATCCGGGCCGCCGGAAGAGGGAAAAAGATTCTCCTTGTCCGGTTTCTAAAGAATGAAGATTCCGGAGAGCTTTTCGTTCTGGATCAGATCCCGCAGATCGAGCGGATCCGGATGCCGGAGGGCTACGGATTTTACTGGACTTTGACGGACGAAGAAAAAGAGCGGATGAAAGAAGAGTACGAACGGATCTGGGAAGACATCGAGAGCCGGGCGGCAGGCTATGACATCCTTGTGATGGATGAGTTTATGGCGGCGTTCGGGCACGGCCTGATTCCTCATAAGCGTGTACTTTCCTTTCTCAAGGAGAAGCCGGAGCATCTGGAAGTTGTCCTGACGGGACGAAATCCGGATGAACGGATTCTGGAAATGGCAGATTATATTTCCGAGATCCGGGCGGTGCGCCATCCGTTTGAGCGTGGCGTCCCTGCACGGGAAGGAATTGAATATTAGGAGGAAAATTATGAGATTGCTGCATATATCGGATCTGCATCTTGGAAAACGGGTTAATGAGTATTCCATGCTGGAGGATCAGGCCCACATTCTTGAGCAGATTCTGAAGATTGCCGATCAGGAGCAGGCGCAGGGAGTGCTGATTGCAGGTGATGTCTATGACAAGCCTGTTCCGCCAGCGGAAGCAGTGCGGCTTCTTGATTATCTGCTGAGCAGCTTTGCGGACCGGAAGATTCCGGTCTTTTTCATAAGTGGAAATCACGACTCCAGAGACAGGCTTTCCTTTGGAGCGGAGCTGTTTAAGAAAAGCGGCGTGTATATGGCATCAGAAGGATTTCTGGAAAAAGTGGACCGGGAGGATGAATACGGTGAACTTTCCATCTGGCTGATGCCGTTTTTAAAACCGGCACAGGTGCGGAGTGTCTATCCGGAAAAAGACATCCAGACATACACGGACGCAGTGCGCGCAGTGCTGGAAGAGGCAGATCTGGATCCTGCAAAGCGGAATATTCTGGTAGCCCATCAGTTTGTGGCGGGAGCCGTACAGTGTGAGTCGGAGGAGGTCTCCATCGGGGGCCTGGATCAGGTGGATGTGTCGGTGTTTGACGGATTTGAATATGTAGCCCTTGGCCATCTGCACAGACCCCAGTCTGTCACAAGGGAGACAGTACGCTACTGCGGAACGCCTTTGAAATATTCGTTTTCCGAGGTACACGATCAGAAATCCGTGACCATTGTGGAGCTGAAAGAAAAAGGCGAGACCGCGATCAAAACAGTTCCGCTTACCCCTCTGCGGGATATGAAGGAACTGAAAGGGACATATTTACAGCTGACGAGCCGGCCGTTTTACGAGACGCAGGAGCGGGATTCCTACTTTCACATTACACTTACCGATGAGGAAGATGTGATGGATGCGGTCGGAAAACTTCGGATGATTTATCCGAATCTGATGAAGCTTGACTATGACAATGTGCGGGTACGCACGCAGCTGCAGTATGAAGAAATGGAAGCGGTAGAACAAAAGCGGCCGGATGAAGTTGTCGCGGAGTTCTATCAGGTGGTTAACGGCCGGCCGCTTTCGGATGAGCAGAGCAAACTGGTCGAAGAGATGATGGAAGAAGTATGGGAGGAAGAAAGATGAGACCGGAAAAACTGATTTTATCCGCATTCGGCCCTTATGCGTCCAGACAGGAGATTCCATTTGACAAGCTGGGAAAGCATGGACTTTATGTGATCTCCGGGGATACCGGCGCGGGGAAGACGACAATTTTTGATGCCATCACCTTTGCCCTTTACGGTGAGCCTTCCGGAAACCGAAGAAAAGCGGATATGCTGCAAAGCAAATATGCAGCAAACGGGGAGGAAACTTATGTGGAGCTGACATTTTCGGTCGGCAGTGCAAGATATCAGATTCACCGGAATCCGGAATACCAGCGCCCGAAAAAGCGGGGCGAAGGATGGATTACCCAGAAGGCGGATGCCGTTCTGACGATGCCGGATGGAAGTGTGGTGATGGGTGCCAGAACTGTTACAGAAAAGTGCGAGGAAATTCTCGGACTGAAAAGAGAGCAGTTTACACAGATTGCCATGCTGGCTCAGGGAGAGTTCCAGAAGATGCTCTTTTCTTCCACTGAGGAAAAGAGCCGGATTTTCCGGATGCTGTTCCACACGGCGCCATATCAGGTATTTCAGGAGAAAATCAAGGAGAAAGCGGCAGGTCTGAAAAGAGCATACGAGGCGGTGGAGCAGAGTATCCGCCAGTATGCCGACGGCATCCTGATACCGGAGAAAGAGGAAGCGCTTCGGGCAAACTGGGAGGAAAGCCTGCAAAGTCCGGATAAGGAAGAATGGCTTTTGACGATTGAGAACATCCTTGAAACAATGCAGAAGGAAGAAGAACGTCTGGAAAAGGAGATCAGCCGGACGGAAGAGGAAGCACAGCAGTATGGCGAAAGGCTGAATGAGGCTGTTCAGGAGCTGAAAGCAAAGCGGGGAGAAAAACAGCAGAAAGAAGAACTGGAACAGCTGATCCGGAAAAAGGCGGTCTGCCAGGAAGCACTTCGGAAGGCGCAGGAGAATGCAAAAGGTAATGAACTGGTGCAGGAGCGGATTTTGAAAGAATCCATGCAGTTGGAGACTTACCGGGAACTGGAGGAAAAGCAGAAATCCTGGGAGAAGAGACGCAAGGAGGCCAGGAATCTTTCTGACCGCCTGGCAGCTGTAATGGAAAAGCAGAGAAAGGCAAAAGAAGAAATCGAGCGGTGCCGTGCCTTGCTGTCGGAGATTCCTGATCCGGAGGAGGCATGGAAAGAACTTCTGCGGCAGAAACAGCAGACGGAAGAAAGACATCAGAATCTGAAAGAATTTCTGCTGATCTGCGGGCAGTACCAGGAGGCAAGAAAGGAGCAGGAGACTGCGCAGGAGGCCTACCTTTGCGTCCGGGAGAAGGTAGAGAAGGCACAAAAAGAGTATCAGGAGCTGGAACGGGCCTTTCTGGACGGGCAGGCAGGGATCCTGGCAGCCGGATTGACAGACGGGGAACCCTGTCCGGTGTGCGGTGCCCTGCACCATCCGGATCCGGCGAAAAAGCCGGAAGAAATCCCTGATGAACAGACGTTGAAACAGAAAAAAACAGTACTTGATATGCTCATGGAAGAGGATAAGCAAAAGAGCCGGAAGGCAGGCGAGGCCAAAGGCCGCACTGAGACGGCGGCAGGCCAGCTCAGGCAGAAGTCCGCACTGCTCTGGCCGGATGAGGAACCGGCGGGTCTGAAGGAAGCGTACCAGAGAATGAAAGAGGAAGGCTGCACTTTGGAAAACCGGAGACGGGAACTGCAGCAAAAAGAAGAAAGTCTGAACAAACAGCAAAAGCAGAAGCAGGATGCGCAGAAGCGGGAAAAAGAGCTGGAACAACAGACAGAAGAACAGACAGGCATCATTCTTCATCTGGAACGGGAGACGGCCTCCATGCGGACAGAACAGGAAACAGAAGGAAAACGGATTCAGGAAATCGGGGAGAGCCTTCCGTATGATTCCTATGAAGAGGCACGCAATGTGATCCGGAAGATGGAGCTGGAAAAACAGGAAAAAGAAGAGGCTTTGGAAGCGGCAAAAGCGGCATACCAGAGCACGGAAAATGAGATCTCTGCCTGCGAAGCATCCATCCGTGTCTGGACGGAACAGCAGAAAGACCGGGAGACGCCGGAAGAGGAGAAACACCGGGAAAAAGAGGAGCTGGAACAGAAAAAACAGGAGACACTCCTGAAAAAGCAGCGTCTGCTTGCCGAAAAGGAACAGCTCCTTCCGGTGCTCAGTGCAGACCGGTCCGCCCTTGAGAAGATGAGGGCGGCCGTGAGGCAGCAGGAAGAGACAGAGAAGGAATACCGGATTGCCGGCGCTCTTTCCGATACGGTCAACGGCACACTTGGAGGAAAGGAAAAAATCATGCTGGAAACCTATGTGCAGATGGCCTATTTCGACCGGATTCTTATTCGTGCAAACCGCAGGCTTCTTGTCATGACAGACGGTCAGTATGAGCTGGTCCGCAAAAAGACGGCGGACAACCGGAGAAGCCAGAGCGGCCTTGATATGGATGTGATCGATCATTACAACGGTACACAGCGCAGCATTCATACACTGTCAGGCGGGGAGTCCTTCCAGGCATCTCTTTCCCTGGCACTTGGGCTTTCCGATGAGATTCAGTCCATGGCCGGAGGCATCCGGATGGAAGCGATGTTTGTGGACGAGGGGTTCGGGACACTGGATGACGAAGCACTGGACAAGGCGGTCCGTGCGCTGGCCTCTCTAAGTGAAGGAAACAAACTGGTTGGAATTATTTCCCATGTGGCAGAGCTGAAAGATCGGATCGACAAAAAGATTCTCGTAAAGAAAGAAAAAGGCGGAGAAAGCCGGGCGCAGGTGGTGATCGGATAAAGAGCAGGTTCATTTCGGAGAAAATGTGGCGGCTTCAATGAAAAAACGATAAATGTTAAGAGGCAGGCATGACTCATGCGAGTCATGCCTGCCTTTGTTGTGCGCCCGGCGGGCACACGTTCTAAGGGGTGAAAGTCCCTGACCCGCCCGGCAGTGGGAAGGGTGCAGCCAAAGGCAAGGGCGTCACCGTGAGGTGGGGTCTGAAGGAAGCCGGAGGCAAACCACTGGCCTGTAAAAGTTGTCCGGACAGGCTGTGAAGCGTGGATGAGATTGCATCACAAATCAAAGTCCAATAACTGCACGGAACGCCAGCAGTAAACGGGGCAGGTATAAGTGGGAAAGAACGTGTGAGTACCCGGGGAGATCTCACGGACATGACAAAGTGATAGAACATTCACAGCCATGGTCGAAAACGGTTTGTCGTGAGAAGTCAGCAGACCCCATATTACAATACCCGGTGGCTTAAGACACTGGGAAAGGGGGAAACAATAGGAGGTGCCACTTCCAAATGGAAACCAGACATGGAACTAAGTACAGACAACTTCATATTGAAGACTACCTGAGAGAGATACCTGCGGAACAGGGAAGGGGAACAGGAGTGTACGCCCAGGAATGGATTACCGGGAACCCTGACACCAACACGGACTTTTGGACGGACAACCTGCTTGATATCATTCTCAGAAGCGACAATCTCAACGCCGCATACAAGAAGGTGAAAGCCAATAAAGGTTCAGGAGGAATTGACGGAATGCAGGTGGATGGACTTCTGCCCTACCTGAAAGACCACCGGGACGAATTGGTCAGGCAGCTGAGGGAGGGAAAATACAAACCCAACCCCGTCCGAAGGGTAGAAATACCCAAAGAAGAGAAAGGAAAAGTAAGGAAGCTGGGAATACCAACTGTAGTAGACCGAATGATTCAACAGGCAATTGCGCAGGAACTCACTCCTATCTACGAAGAACAGTTTTCGGATAACAGCTACGGCTTCCGGCCAGGCAGAAGCGCGCATGATGCACTGGCAAAGTGCAGAAAATACGTGAATGATGGATATGTGTATGCAATCAGCATGGACTTACAAGCCTACTTTGATACGGTGAACCACAGCAAATTGATAGAGGTGCTGTCAAGAACCATTAAAGACGGACGGGTAATTTCGCTGATACACAAATACCTGAACGCCGGGGTAATGGAAGATGGAGGATTTCACGCAACATCAGAGGGGGTGCCACAGGGCGGCCCGCTAAGTCCATTGTGTGGAAACGTGATGCTAAACGAGCTGGACAAGGAACTGGAACGCAGAGGACATAAGTTCGTGAGATATGCCGACGATTGTATGATACTGTGCAAAAGTCGGAAAAGCGCAGAAAGAACGCTGGAACATATCATCCCTTTCATCACAGGGAAGCTATACCTGAAGATCAATCTCGAAAAGACGACAGTAAGCCACATCAGCAAAGTGAAGTATCTCGGATACGGTTTTTACCGACACAAAGGGAAATGCCGAATGCGGGTACACCCCGGGTCAATCAAGAAGATGAAGAACCATCTCAGGGAATTGACAGTAAGGGGAAACAAGTGGAGCAATACGGAAAGAGAAAAGAGACTCAGGAAATATACGACTGGGTGGATAAACTATTACCGATATGCGGATATGAAGAGCTTGATGGAGACAACGGACAAATGGCTCCGCCACAGAATCCGAGCGGTGTACTGGAAACAGTGGAAGAAGGTGCGAACGAGATATAAAATACTCCGGGCACTTCATCTTCCGGAATGGAAAGTGCATGAACTGGCGAACTGCCGGAAGGGAACATGGAGAGCGGCAGGAATGCTAAACTCTGTGCTTACCAAGGAAATATTAGTGGACAGACTTGGATATCCATCCATGACTGCCCACTATCTGAAAGTACGTGTAAACTATTGAACCGCGTAGTACCGAACGGTACGCTACGTGGTGTGGAAGGGGAGGGTCAAATCTCCCCTATCCGATTGGGACGAAGAAACTATCTTTTTCATAGTATATTCCCCAAGAAATTACTAAAAAATAAGGCAGAAATCATAAAAAGCTGAACCTTTTTTCAAGTTCAAACCATCTTTATTTATATAAGGAGAAAAAGGGTAAGGTGTAAGGAGGAATCAGTATGAAAGAAAAAGAAGTATTGAGTGGTCCTATGTCAAGATTTAGCGCAAGTTAAAATGAGAAATTTATCCTCATCTTAACTTACTAAGAGCAGTTCGTTTGTCTGTGTCTGCTCATATAGTTTTTCAAAGTCATTTGGTGACATGTAATCGCAATGACTATGAATACGTTTGGTATTATAAAAGGCTTCAATATACTCGAATATCAGACGATATGCCTGCTGATAATCACGTATTTTAAACCGGTTCAGCCATTCCCGTTTGATAAGTGCATGAAACGATTCGATACATGCATTATCCCATGGGAAAGCCTTTTTCGAGTAGCTGCGCTGCATTTTTGCAGTGGCTTCCCGATATGCCTGGGATACATACTGCCTTCCTCTATCACTGTGGATAATTAACGGCAACTTCGTGTTCCGTCTGGCTTTCGCTTTATTGATGGTATTAATCACACAGGATACCTCTAAAGTCTGGCTGAGTGTCCAGGCAATGATCTTACGGGAAAACAGATCCATAATGCTTGTCAGATAGACAAAGCCATCTGTCGTCCAGATATACGTGATATCACTGCACCATACCGCATTTGGACGATCAGGAGTAAACTGTTCATCCAGGATATTTTGAAGTTCGTTACTGAAATCGGAATCTATGGTAGTGATCGTCCATGGTTTCACCCATTGGGCTTTAATTCCCATTTCCTTCATATATTTTCCGACAGTACGCTCTGAGATGGTCTCCCCCTTCTGACGTAGCTTTCTGGTGATTTTTGGGGCTCCGTAGTTTTGCTTCGATTGATCATAAATATCCTGTATTTTGGCTTTTATGTATTCCCTGCGTTTTTCTGTATCAGAAGGAGTACGGTTTAGCCATGAACGATATCCAGACCGTGAAACGCCTAAATATTTCAGCATTCCGGAGACGGAGACCCGGCGATTCTGTTTTCTGGCAGCTTCCGTCTTTTCAGAAACCTCGAGATAAATGGTTTCTGTTATTTTCCCAGAATGCTGATAGCTTTTTTTAGCACATCAAGTGCATCCTGGGCATCACGGAGTTCGCGTTTCAGACGGGCAATCTCTTTCTGCTCATCAGAGGCGTAATTACCGGAGCCACGAACAGGGATATCGCCAGACTCCCGGAAATCCTTCAGCCATTTTGTCAGAGTGCTGTAACCCACACCGAGGTTTTGAGCACAGCCACGGACACCAAGCTCTTTGTGATCGAAATAATACTGGACTGCATCCAGTTTAAACTGTTTGTCATGTTGCTTTGCCATAATGAGATCCTCCTTCAGTACGATATTTCTATTATATCATGTATTGTCTATTTGGAATTTTCTCATTTTGACTTGCACTATTTATATACTAGCACCA
>NZ_NFHY01000020.1:0-55030 GCF_002161525.1 Drancourtella sp. An57 | reverse complement strand
AGCGACTGTCAACCAAGACCAGTGTAAGACAAACTGCAACAGGAATGGAAGTAGAAATAAGCGTAAGACTAAAATCCACTTTAGCCCATTTAAAGTGGAAATAAACTTTTCAGTTCAGTAATTTATTCTTTACCGCTGAGCAGGGAGATTGCGGGTGGAATTCTTCCTGCTTTCGTCGTATAATAAAGGCATAGGATTCCTCTGCGCATGGAGGATTCATATGAAAAAAAGAAAAACACTACAGGAACTGACAATCAAGGATAACTTTCTCTTTGGCGCCGTTATGGTAAACGAAGAAAATTGTAAGGAATTTCTGGAAATGGTGCTGGAAATTGAGATCGACCAGGTTAAGGTCAGTAAGGAAAAGAGCATCGTTTACCATCCGGAATATAAGGGCGTCCGCCTGGATGTTTATGCCAGAGATGAGGAGCATACACACTACAATATTGAGATGCAGGCAGAGAAAAAGCCGGCTTTAGGAAAAAGGAGCCGCTATTATCAGAGCCAGATGGATATGGAACTTCTGATGAGCGGGGAGGACTACACGGAACTTCCCAATACCTATGTGATCTTTTTGTGCGATTTCGATCCTTTTGGAGCGGGAAAATACCGCTATACCTTTCAGTCGGTCTGTCAGGAAACAGAGGAAGCATCGTTGGAAGACGGACGGAAGATTTTATTTCTGAATACCCGCGGGAAGAATGACGCAGAAGTTCCGGGCAAACTGGTAACATTTCTGAGATTTGTCAGAGCAGGACTAAAGGAGAGCCAACAGGATTTTGGAGATCCCTATGTCCAGAAGCTTCAGGAGTTTATTTCGTATGTGAAGCAGAGCCGGGAAATGGAGGAAAGATTCATGGTGCTGGAAGAAATGCTGAGAGATGAAAGAAGCCGGGGAAGAGTCGAAGGTAAAGCTGAATTTGTCTTAAAGGTGCTTTCGGCGTACGGAAAAGTCCCGGAATCACTCAATGAAAGAATTACTAAGGAAACTAATTCGGGAATGCTGGATCAATGGTTCCAAATAGCTCTGGAATGCGGTTCCGTTGAGGAATTTGAGCAGAAAATCAAAGAGTAAGATGCATCGGTCTATTTAAATTATTATAAAAGCTGATTATAGGATACAGATATGACAGAAACGGATGTTTTGTTGTATCTGTATTACTGTCTATGGTACACATCAATCGCTGTCATTTCGACAGAATTTCAATGAAAAGCAGAGGAATTCTATTATCAAATGTGTTTTTTCTTTTTGGCTTGATCTTAGAAGCGGATAACTACTGTTCTTTAAGAGGAGAAGAATGGGATATGAAAAACCCGAAACGGGATCAGACAGAGCAGTTTCGGGTTTACTTTTTTGATAGTAGTTTTATGAAAAAAACTGGGCGTAATAAATCAAATCGTGAATGATACATGCCACACAGATGAAAAGGACAATTCCTTTAAAGTATGGGCGGGATTTTACTGTTTTAATAATATAGATCAAAAGAAGAAACAGATCGTTCTGTTTGATGAAAGACAGGAGGCGGAGCATATGAAAACAGTCAATACTGTTCCGGAGATTCTTTCTACATTTCCGGATTCTCATTTTGACAAGCAAAGATGGCGGGACTATGCAGGAGCAATCCATCCGGAACTTCCTAAACTCTGTGAAGAAGATACGGCAAAGTATGAGTTTGAAAAGGATGTCCTCCCGGTAATTGAGACAGTACTGGGGGAACCAGAGCGGATCCGGAATCTTGGCAGCAGGTTTGAGCATGTTGTGGCGGAGCTTCAGGAGCGCCTTCCGGTCCTGTTTGACAAGGAATGTGAAGTGACGGTTGTTTTATATCTGGGACTTTGCAATGCGGCGGGATGGGTGACGTTCCTTGGAGGGAAGAAAGTCGTTCTGCTGGGCGTGGAAAAGGTTCTGGAACTGAACTGGGACAGCGAGGAGAAGCTGAAGGCACTTTTGTACCATGAGATCGGACATATCTGGCATGAGATATACGGGAACCTGGAGTTCCCGGCGCATACACAGAGCAGGCAGTCGATGCTCCAGCTCTGGCAGGAGGGAATTGCCATGGTATGCGAGCAGATCTTAAGCAAAGATGAGAGGTATTACCATCAGGATGAGAATGAATGGCTTGCATGGTGTCAGGAGCAGGAGCTGATGATCAAGGAGGAATACGGGAGACGCCTGGAGCAGGAGGAAAGTACGCAGGATTTCTTTGGAGACTGGTGCGATTTCTGCGGCTATTCGGATGTAGGCTATTATCTGGGATGCCGGTTCGTGAGATGGATGATGAAAGAGAATGATCTCCGGGAGATCGCAGCGATGGGGGCAGCGGAACTGTTGGAAAAGTACACCCGGTTTGCGGGGAAAGAGTTACCTGCATAATATAGAAGAAAATGAAAAGGCGGATACGTGATCGCATCCGCCCTTTCATTTTGGTATGTCATTGAGAGGTTTTCCTGATTACATTGTAGTTTCTACATATACAAAACTGGGGAATCTCTTAAATAGAGGATGTATATAAGAATTGGAGACGTCGCTGATACTTTGGGGGAATATCAGGGACACTACAATGTAATCGTTTAGTACTTTAATGTACTAACACGCTATCACTATACCATGAACAAAAGGAAACTGTCAAGAGTTTAACGGAAAAAAGTAAAAAAAAGTATTGTTGCTGTTCGCGCCGAACCGCCGCCCGCATGCGCGCTCGTCGCACAGACGCGCTTCAGTTCCGGGCTGCGTGTATCAAAAAAAATACAAAAAAATGTAAAAAGGGCTTGCAAATTTATATTGTTTCATATATACTGAAAAAGCTGTGACATGATAGCGATGAAACGTGAGGTTGCTGCCTGGAAATGGCAGGTTTTTCCGCGGAGCGAATGTCAAGTTAGGAAACTGGCGACAAGTCACTGTACGAATCAATAACATCCATTGAAACATGGTAACAACGTGTGAGTCGATGTGGACACGCACGGGAGAGTGTACAGTCACCGCTTGTCGTACTGAGTTTGAAAGTACGAAAAGGAGGCGACTTTTTTTATGGCAAGTCAAGTAATGAGAATCACACTGAAGGCATATGATCATCAGCTGGTTGATGCATCTGCCAAGAAAATTATCGAAACTGTAAAGAAAAATGGAGCAAAGGTGAGCGGACCGGTACCGCTTCCGACAAAGAAGGAAGTAGTTACAATCCTGAGAGCTGTTCACAAATACAAAGATTCCAGAGAGCAGTTCGAGCAGAGAACTCATAAAAGACTGATTGATATCATCACACCAACACAGAAGACAGTTGATGCATTATCCAGACTGGAAATGCCGGCAGGTGTGTACATCGATATCAAAATGAAACAAAAATAAGAAAGCAGTATTCCTAAAATTTAGGATGAACGGATGCATGTCCGTTCCGCTGTAAATCACAGGAGGTAAACATAATGAAGAAAGCTATTTTAGCAACAAAAGTCGGAATGACTCAAATCTTCAACGAAGATGGAGTATTAACTCCGGTAACTGTTCTTCAGGCTGGTCCTTGTGTTGTAACACAGATCAAGACAGTTGAGAACGATGGTTACAAAGCTGTTCAGGTTGGATTCGTTGACAAGAAAGAAAAGATTGTCAATGTAGACAAGAGCGGCAAGAAAGAAATTGTCCACAGAAATGGTGTGACAAAAGCTGAGAAAGGACACTTCGACAAAGCTGGAGTATCCGGAAAGAGATTCGTAAAAGAATTCAAATTTGACAATGCAGAAGAATATGCACTTGCACAGGAAATCAAAGCTGATATCTTCGCGGTAGGAGATAAGGTAGATGCAACAGCAATCTCCAAAGGTAAAGGATTCCAGGGTGCAATCAAGAGACATAATCAGCACAGAGGACCTATGACACATGGTTCCAAATTCCATCGTCACGCAGGTTCCAACGGTGCGGCTTCCGATCCGAGCAAGGTATTCAAAGGAAAGAAAATGCCGGGACACATGGGAAGCAAGAAGATCACAATTCAGAATCTTGAAGTAGTAAGAGTTGATGCAGAAAACAATCTGCTCTTAGTAAAAGGTTCCGTACCAGGACCTAAAAAATCTTTAGTAACAATCAAAGAAACAGTAAAGAGTATTTAGGTTTTTGAGAGGAAAGGAGGAACATAGTAATGGCAAACGTAGCTGTTTACAATATCGAAGGTAAAGAAGTTGGTACGATTGACTTAAATGATGCTATTTTCGGTGTTGAAGTTAACGAACACCTTGTGCACATGGCAGTTGTACAGCAGCTTGCAAATAAACGTCAGGGAACACAGAAAGCAAAGACTCGTTCTGAAGTATCCGGCGGCGGAAGAAAACCGTGGAGACAGAAAGGAACAGGTCATGCAAGACAGGGATCAACAAGAGCTCCGCAGTGGACAGGCGGTGGAGTGGTATTTGCTCCGACACCGAGAGACTACTCTTTCAAATTAAACAAGAAAGAAAAGAGAGCAGCTCTGAAATCCGCTCTGACATCCAGAGTAGAAGAGAACAAGTTCATCGTAGTAGATGAAATGAATTTCGATGAAATCAAAACAAAGAAATTCCAGAACGTATTAAACAACTTAAATGTATCCAAAGCATTAGTAGTATTAGAAGACAGCAACACAAACGCTGAGCTTTCTGCAAGAAACATCGCAGATGTGAAAACTGCTCGTACTAATACGATCAATGTGTATGATATCCTGAAATACAATACAGTGATTGCTACAAAAGCAGCTGTAGAGGCGATCGAGGAGGTGTACGCATAATGGCAAACATTCAGTATTATGACGTAATCCTGAAACCGGTGATTACAGAAAAAAGCATGGGGCTTATGGCTGACAAGAAATACACATTCCTTGTTCATCCGGAAGCTAACAAGACTCAGATCAAAGAAGCAGTTGAAAAAATGTTCGCTGGAACAAAAGTAAAGAGTGTTAATACAATGAACCAGGACGGAAAGACAAAACGCCGTGGCATGACATACGGAAAAACTGCTAAGACGAAGAAAGCGATCGTAGCTCTTACAGAAGAAAGCGCAGAGATCGAAATCTTCCAGGGACTCTAGGATATAGAGAAAATAAACGGTGCAAATCCGTGAAACCAATAATTAGATAACGAAAGGAGATACAGTAATGGGAATTAAAACATACAGCCCATATACACCTTCCAGAAGACAGATGACCGGATCTGATTTTGCTGAGATCACAAAGACAACTCCAGAGAAATCTCTGCTTGCATCCAAGAGCAAAACAGCTGGTCGTAACGCTCAGGGTAAAATTACAGTAAGACACCGCGGAGGCGGAGCTAAGAGAAAATACAGAATTATCGATTTTAAGAGAAATAAAGATGGAATTCCGGCAAAGGTAATCGGTATCGAGTACGATCCGAACAGAACAGCCAACATCGCTCTGATCTGCTACGCAGACGGCGAAAAAGCTTATATCCTTGCACCGCAAGGACTGACAGACGGAATGACAGTTATGAATGGACCGGAAGCGGAAGTAAGAGTAGGAAACTGCCTGCCGCTCTCTGAAATCCCGGTTGGTACACAGATTCACAACATTGAGCTTTATCCAGGAAGAGGCGGACAGCTCGTTCGTTCCGCTGGTAACAGCGCTCAGTTAATGGCTAAAGAAGGAAAATACGCTACACTTCGTCTTCCTTCAGGCGAAATGAGAATGGTACCGCTTGTATGCCGTGCATCAGTTGGTGTTGTTGGAAACGGCGAACACAACCTGATCAACATCGGTAAAGCAGGACGTAAACGCCATATGGGCATCAGACCTACAGTTCGTGGTTCTGTTATGAACCCGAATGACCATCCGCACGGTGGTGGTGAAGGTAAGACTGGTATTGGACGTCCAGGCCCGTCTACACCTTGGGGCAAACCGGCACTTGGTCTTAAGACAAGAAAGAAAAACAAAGCGTCTAATAAGCTGATCGTAAGAAGACGTGACGGAAAAGCTATCAAATAAACAGTTTTGAAGGAGGTTAAACCTAATGGCTCGTTCACTTAAAAAAGGACCATTCGCAGATGCGAGTTTACTGAAAAAAGTAGAAGCTATGAACGAATCCGGAGACAAGTCTGTTATCAAGACATGGTCCCGCCGTTCTACAATTTTCCCGATGATGATCGGTCATACAATCGCCGTTCATGACGGAAGAAAACATGTCCCGGTATATATCACAGAAGATATGGTTGGACACAAACTTGGAGAGTTTGTTGCAACAAGAACATACAGAGGACATGGAAAAGACGAAAAGAAATCCAGAGTAAGATAATAAACGTGTATTCGAAAGGAGGGTTCATCCATGGCTAAGGGACATAGATCTCAGATTAAAAGAGAAAGAAATGCGAACAAAGACACAAGACCATCAGCTAAGTTATCCTACGCAAGAGTCTCTGTGCAGAAAGCATGCTTCGTATTAGATGCCATCAGAGGTAAGGATGTAACAACAGCACTTGGAATTTTAACATACAACCCAAGATATGCTTCCAGCTTGATTAAGAAATTATTAGAATCAGCAATCGCAAACGCTGAAAACAATAACGGTATGTCACCAGAAAACCTTTACATCGCAGAATGCTATGCGAACAAAGGACCTACAATGAAACGTATCAGACCAAGAGCACAGGGTAGAGCTTACAGAATCGAAAAGAGAATGAGCCACATTACACTTGTGTTAGATGAAAGATAAGGAGGGCAATCATGGGACAGAAGGTTAATCCACACGGATTGAGAGTCGGTATCATCAAAGACTGGGATTCCAGATGGTATGCAGAAAAAGACTTCGGCGACAATCTGGTTGAAGACCACAAAATCAGAAAATTTCTTAAAAATAAATTATACAGTGCCGGAATCGCAAAGATCGAGATCGAAAGAGCATCTGACCGTGTAAAAATCATCGTTTACACAGCAAAACCGGGTGTGGTAATCGGTAAAGGCGGTTCTGAAATCGAGAAAGTGAAAGCAGAACTTCAGAAGATGACAGACAAGAAAGTTATCGTTGACATCAAAGAAGTAAAGAAACCGGACAGAGACGCTCAGCTCGTTGCTGAAAACATCGCACTTCAGCTTGAAAACCGTATTTCTTTCAGACGTGCTATGAAGTCCTGCATGAGCAGAACAATGAAGGCAGGAGCGCTTGGTGTGAAAACATCCGTTTCCGGACGTCTTGGCGGAGCTGATATGGCTCGTACAGAGTTCTACAGCGAAGGAACAATTCCGCTTCAGACACTTCGTGCAGACATTGACTATGGATTCGCTGAGGCAGACACAACTTACGGAAAAGTAGGTGTGAAAGTCTGGGTATACAAAGGCGAAGTTCTTCCAACAAAGGCTAATCAGGAAGGGAGCGATAAATAATGTTAATGCCAAAAAGAGTAAAACGTCGTAAACAGTTCCGTGGCTCCATGAGAGGTAAGGCTTTACGCGGAAATAAGATTACTAACGGTGAATATGGTCTTGTGGCAATGGAACCTTGCTGGATCCGTTCCAACCAGATCGAAGCTGCCCGTGTTGCTATGACTCGTTATATCAAACGTGGTGGTAAAGTCTGGATCAAGATTTTCCCAGATAAACCTGTAACTACGAAACCAGCTGAAACGCGTATGGGTTCCGGAAAAGGTACTCTTGAATACTGGGTAGCAGTTGTAAAACCAGGACGTGTTATGTTCGAACTTTCCGGAGTACCGGAAGAAGTTGCACGTGAAGCGCTGCGTCTTGCAATGCACAAATTACCTTGTAAATGTAAAATCGTTTCTCGCGCAGACTTAGAAGGCGGTGATAACAGTGAAAATTAATGCATTTGTAGAAGATTTAAGAAAAAAATCAGTTTCAGAATTGAATGAAGAATTAGTAGCTGCTAAAAAGGAACTCTTCAACCTGAGATTCCAGAACGCAACGAATCAGCTTGAAAATACAAGCAGGATCAAAGAAGTAAGAAAGAATATTGCCAGAATCCAGACAGTGATGACTGAGATGGCAAAGGCTGAGTAAGGAGGGAATGAACGTGGAAAGAAACCTGAGAAAAACAAGAGTTGGTAAGGTTGTCAGCGACAAAATGGACAAAACAATCGTAGTTGCAGTTGAAGACCATGTGAAACACCCGCTTTACAACAAAATCGTGAAGAGAACTTACAAATTAAAAGCACATGACGAAAACAACGAATGCAACATTGGAGATAAAGTAAAAGTTATGGAAACAAGACCGCTGTCCAAGGACAAGAGATGGAGACTTGTGGAAATAATGGAAAAAGTGAAATAATTTCACGATGGAGCAGAATATAAGGAGGTTACCTGCATGATTCAGCAAGAAAGCAGATTAAAAGTAGCAGATAACACAGGTGCTAAAGAATTACTTTGTATCCGTGTTATGGGCGGTTCTACAAGAAGATATGCAAATATCGGAGATGTGATCGTTGCTTCTGTTAAAGACGCAACACCAGGCGGCGTTGTTAAAAAAGGTGACGTTGTAAAGGCTGTCGTTGTTCGTACAGTAAAAGGCGCACGTCGTAAAGATGGTTCCTACATCAAATTCGATGAAAATGCTGCTGTTATTATCAGAGACGACAAGAACCCAAGAGGAACTCGTATTTTTGGACCAGTTGCGAGAGAACTTCGTGAGAAACAGTTCATGAAGATCGTATCTCTGGCTCCGGAAGTATTATAAGGAGGTACCTGAGAATGTCAACTATGAAAATTAAAAAAGGCGACACTGTTAAAGTTATCGCTGGAAAAGATAAAGACAAAGAAGGCAAAGTAATTTCCGTTGACAGAAAGAACGGAAGAGTTCTGGTAGAGGGTGTCAACATGCTGACAAAGCACACAAAACCAAGTGCTTCTAATCAGGAAGGCGGCATCATCCATCAGGAAGGACCTATTGATGCATCTAACGTAATGTACGTTCACAAGGGAAAAGCTACAAGAGTAGGTTTCAAGATGGACGGAGACAAGAAAGTACGTTACGCTAAATCAACAGGCGAAGTGATTGATTAATTCGAGAAAGGAGGTCCAGCGCTTTGAGTAGATTAAAAGAACAGTATCAGAACGAGATCGTAGACGCTCTGATCAAGAAATTTGGATATAAAAACATTATGGAAGTACCGAAGCTCGACAAAGTTGTTATCAACATGGGCGTAGGTGAAGCTAAAGAAAACCACAAACTTCTGGAATCTGCTATTGCTGACATGGAGACAATCACAGGTCAGAAAGCAGTTACAACAAAGGCTAAAAAGTCCGTGGCTAACTTCAAAATCAGAGAGGGTATGCCGATCGGATGTAAAGTTACATTAAGAGGTGAAAAAATGTACGAGTTCGTTGATCGTCTGATCAACCTTGCACTTCCTCGTGTACGTGACTTCAGAGGTGTAAATCCGAACGCATTTGACGGAAGAGGAAATTATGCCCTTGGAATCAAAGAACAGCTGATTTTCCCGGAAATCGAATACGATAAGGTTGACAAAGTTCGCGGTATGGACGTAATCTTCGTAACAACTGCAAAGACAGACGAAGAAGCTCGTGAATTACTGAAACAGTTCAACATGCCATTCGCAAAGTAGTAAAGGAGGAAAATCATGGCAAAGACAGCAATGAAAATCAAACAGCAGCGCAAACAGAAATTCTCCACAAGAGAATACAATCGCTGTAAAATCTGCGGCCGTCCGCATGCATATTTAAGAAAATATGGTATTTGCCGTATCTGCTTCCGTGAATTAGCTTACAAAGGAGAAATTCCGGGAGTAAAGAAAGCAAGCTGGTAGGCCCGTTAACTGCTTTACGCTCATCCCTGACCGGGATGTGCGGGGCGAAAGGCTGCTCTCCGGCATGTTCCGGAGAACTCCTTGAAAAAGGATATCCGCAGTCAGGAAACAAAATGAACCATTCCATAAGGAGGAAATTGAAAATGACTATGAGTGATCCAATCGCAGATATGCTTACAAGAATTCGTAACGCAAACACTGCAAAACATGATACAGTAGATGTACCGGCTTCCAAAATGAAAGTCGCTATCGCAGACATCCTTGTAAACGAAGGATATATTACAAAATATGATCTGATTGATGAAGGAAGCTTCAAAACAATCAGAATTACATTAAAATACGGCGCTGATAAGAACGAAAAAGTTATTACAGGATTAAAGAGAATCTCTAAACCGGGTCTTCGTGTATACGCAGGCAAGGAAGAGCTCCCGAAAGTACTTGGTGGACTTGGAACAGCAATCATCTCCACAAACCAGGGTGTAGTAACAGACAAAGAAGCAAGAAAACTCGGTGTTGGCGGAGAAGTACTCTGCTTCGTATGGTAAGCACTGAACACTTGGCGAGCACAAGCGCAAGCGCAGTGCGAGGTTAGTGTGAAGGCTGCTCCCAAGCGTTAGCGAAAACGAGCCGCAGGCGAAGTTTTAGCTTAGGCGCACGGAGCGAGGCATGTATATAGGGATATGATCCCCATGAAACTGAAAACAGAGCGGATCAGGTCCGTTCCGAAAATTTAAGTGTAGGAGGTATACGTTATGTCACGTATCGGAAGACTTCCGGTTGCAATCCCGGAAGGAGTAACTGTAGAAATTGCAGAGAACAATAAAGTGACTGTAACAGGTCCAAAAGGAACTCTCGTAAGAGAACTTCCAGTTGAAATGGAAATCAAAAAAGAAGACAATACAATCGTGGTTACAAGACCGAACGACTTAAAGAAAATGAAATCTTTACATGGTCTTACAAGAACGCTGATCAACAACATGGTGATCGGTGTAACTGAAGGATACCAGAAAGTTCTTGAAGTAAACGGTGTTGGTTACAGAGCGGCAAAAGCCGGAAAGAAACTTACATTAAGCCTTGGATACTCTCATCCGGTAGAGATGGAAGATCCGGAAGGAATTGAAACTGTACTTGAAGGACAGAACAAAATCATTGTTAAAGGTATCAGCAAAGAAAAAGTTGGCCAATACGCAGCTGAAATCAGAGACAAGAGAAGACCGGAACCTTACAAGGGCAAAGGTATCAAGTATGCTGATGAAGTTATCAGACGTAAAGTTGGTAAAACTGGTAAGAAATAAGTAAGGAGAGTGTGAAAATGGTTAGCAAAAAATCAAGAAGCGAAGTTCGTTTAAACAAGCATAGAAAGTTACGCAACCGTTTCAGCGGTACAGCTGAAAGACCACGTCTTGCTGTATTCAGAAGCAACAATCATATGTATGCTCAGATCATCGATGATACAGTTGGAAACACTCTGGTATCAGCTTCCACTCTTCAGAAGGACGTGAAAGCAGAACTGGAAAAAACCAACAATGTAGAAGCAGCAGCATATCTTGGAACGGTTATTGCTAAGAAAGCTCTGGAAAAGGGAATCAAGGAAGTTGTCTTTGACAGAGGCGGCTTTATATATCAGGGAAAAGTCAAAGCATTAGCAGACGCAGCTAGAGAAGCTGGACTGGAATTCTAGAAGTTGAGGAGGAAAACACAGATGAGACGTAATCACATTGATGCTAGTCAGTTAGAGTTAAATGAAAAAGTAGTATCAATTAAACGTGTAACCAAAGTTGTTAAAGGTGGCCGTCACTTCAGATTCACAGCTTTAGTAGTTGTCGGCGATGGAAAAGGCCATGTTGGTGCAGGTTTAGGTAAAGCGGCAGAAATTCCGGAAGCAATCCGCAAAGGAAAAGAAGACGCAATGAAAAACATCATCACAGTTGCACTGAATGATGAAGAAAGTATCACTCATGATATGTATGGAAAATTCGGAAGCGCAACAGTACTTCTGAAAAACGCTCCGGAAGGTACCGGAGTTATTGCCGGCGGTCCGGCCCGTGCCGTGATCGAGATGGCAGGAATCAAGAATATCCGTACAAAATCTTTAGGTTCCAACAACAAACAGAACGTAGTACTCGCTACTCTGAACGGCCTGAAGAATGTAAAGACACCGGAGGACGTTGCAAGACTTCGCGGCAAATCTATTGAAGAGATCGTAGGCTAAGGAGGACGGTTAACATGGCAAATTTGAAAATCACATTAGTGAAATCAACAATCGGTGCCATTCCGAAGCATAAAAAAACAGTTGAAGCATTAGGTTTAAAGAAGATGCACAAAACAGTTGTACTTCCGGACAATGCTGCAACAAGAGGTATGGTACAGCAGGTAAGACATTTAGTAAAAGTGGAAGAAGAAGCTTAATATCAGATAAGGAGGTGTCATAATGGACTTATCAAATTTAAGACCAGCTGATGGTTCAAAACACAGCGATAATTTCAGAAGAGGCCGTGGACACGGATCTGGAAATGGTAAGACAGCCGGAAAAGGACACAAAGGTCAGAAAGCACGTTCCGGAGCAACAAGACCGGGATTTGAAGGTGGACAGATGCCATTATACAGACGTATTCCGAAGAGAGGTTTCACAAACAGAAACACAAAGGAAATCGTTGGTATCAATGTAAGCGCATTAGAAGCATTTGAAAATGATGCAGTTGTTTCAGTAGCAGCTTTAATCGAAAAAGGAATCATTAAGAACCCGAAAGACGGCGTTAAGATTCTTGGAAATGGAGAGTTAACCAAAAAGCTTACAGTTCAGGCTAATGCTTTCAGCGAAGGCGCAAAAGCTAAAATTGAGGCTCTTGGTGGAAAAGCAGAGGTGATCTAATTGCTTCAGACAGTCCGTAGGGCATTTCAGGTTGAAGAGATCAGACAGAGACTGTTCTTCACATTTTTGATGCTGATTGTTGTAAGACTCGGATCCGAACTCCCGACACCGGGGGTGGATCCGACATACATCCAGAACTTTTTTGCGAGCCAGACCGGAGATGCATTTAACTTTTTTGATGCATTTACCGGAGGTTCCTTTACCCAGATGTCCGTTTTTGCGTTGAGCATTACGCCGTACATCACTTCCTCAATTATCGTTCAGCTTCTTACAATTGCGATTCCGAAGCTGGAAGAGCTCCAGAAAGAAGGAGAAGAAGGAAGAAAGAAGATGACGGCGATTACGCGTTATCTTACAGTTGCGCTCGCATTAATCGAGTCTGCTGCAATGGCAATCGGATTTGGACGTCAGGGTCTTCTTGTAGAGTTTAATTTTGTGAATGCAGCTGTTGTCATCATGACACTGACAGCCGGTTCTACTTTGTTGATGTGGATTGGTGAACGTATTACAGAAAAAGGTGTTGGAAACGGTATTTCCATCGTACTTCTGATCAACATTCTCTCCAGAATTCCACAGGACTTCGTGACGTTATACAGTCAGTTTATGAGCGGTAAAAGTCTTGCTAATGCAGCTCTCGCGGCTGTTATTATCCTGTTGATTCTGCTTGTAGTGATTGTTTTTGTTATCATTCTGCAGGATGCGGTTCGGAAGATTCCGGTACAGTATTCTCAGAAGGTTGTCGGAAGAAAAACAATAGGCGGGCAGTCTACCAATATTCCACTGAAGGTTAACACAGCAGGAGTAATCCCGGTTATCTTCGCATCTTCTCTGATGCAGTTCCCTATTGTTATCGCTTCTTTCCTTGGAAAAGGAGACGGGGACGGTATCGGAAGTGAAATACTGAGAGGCCTGAATTCAAACAACTGGTGTGATCCATCAAATCTTCAGTATTCATGGGGATTAATCGTATATATCCTCCTGACAGTATTTTTTGCATATTTCTATACGAGTATTACATTCAATCCGATGGAAATTGCAAACAATATGAAAAAAAGCGGAGGTTTTATCCTTGGTATCAGACCAGGAAAACCGACGGTCGAATATTTGACAAAGATCCTGAATTATATCATTTTCATCGGAGCGTGCGGTCTTGTAATTGTACAGATTATTCCGTTCTTCTTCAACGGAGTATTCGGTGCAAATGTTTCTTTCGGAGGAACATCCATGATTATTATCGTAGGTGTCGTTCTGGAAACAATCAAGAAAGTCGAATCCATGATGCTTGTTCGTAATTACAAAGGATTTTTAAATACCTGATGATTTTAGCTCGCGGAAAATTTTTTCGCGAGTTAAAGTTCTATAAAGAGATAATATGGAGGTACGCAGTATGAAAGTAATTATGTTAGGTGCACCGGGGGCAGGTAAAGGAACCCAGGCAAAGAAGATCGCAGCAAAATACCAGATTCCTCACATTTCCACGGGAGACATTTTCCGGGCAAATATTAAAGAGGGAACAGAACTTGGAAAAAAAGCAAAAGAATACATGGATCAGGGACTTCTTGTGCCGGACGAACTGACAGTAGATCTTGTAATTGACCGTGTAAAGCAGGATGACTGCAAAAACGGATATGTACTCGACGGATTTCCGCGTACAATTCCGCAGGCAGAGGCTCTTGACAAGGCACTTGCCGCACTTGGTGAAAAAATGGATTATGCAATTGATGTAGATGTTCCGGATGAGAATATTGTAAACCGTATGGGCGGAAGAAGAGCGTGTGTCGGATGTGGAGCTACATACCATATTGTCTATGCTGCGCCGAAACAGGAGAATATCTGCGATGTTTGCGGTAAAGAGCTGATTTTGAGAGATGACGACAAACCGGAAACAGTTCAGAAGCGCCTGAACGTATACCATGAGCAGACACAGCCGCTGATTGACTACTACAACAATGCAGGTATTCTGCGTGAAGTAGACGGAACAGTCGACATTGACGACGTATTCGCAGCAATTGTAAAAATTCTTGGAGAATAAAAATGTCCGTGAAAATCAAATCAGCCCGCGAGATAGAGTTGATGACGGAAGCCGGAAGAATTCTTGGAGAAGTTCACAGGGAACTTGGAAAGGGAATCCGGCCGGGGATGTCAACCGCTGATATTGATCATCTGGGGGAGGAGATCATCCGAAGTTACGGATGCACTCCCTCCTTCCTCGGTTATAATGGATATCCGGCTTCGATCTGTGTATCTGTCAATGAGGAAGTCGTACATGGAATTCCGGACCGGCACAGAATCATAAGAGAAGGAGATATCGTTTCTCTGGATGCAGGGGTTATTTACAAAGGCTATCATTCTGATGCTGCCAGGACGCATATACTGGGAGATGCGGGAGAAGAAGTCAGAAAACTCGTGGAAGTGACGAGGCAAAGTTTCTTTGAAGGTATGAAATATGCAAAAGAGGGTTATCATTTATATGATATTTCCCGCGCAATCGGAACATATGCCGGATATTTCGGGTATGGAGTTGTCAGGGAACTTTGCGGCCACGGGATCGGAACGAAGCTGCATGAAGATCCCCAGATTCCAAACTTCGCAATGCCGCGCAGAGGACTGAGGCTGAAGGCAGGAATGACCCTTGCGGTTGAACCGATGATTAATCTTGGGACAGCGGATGTCAAATGGATGAGGGATGGCTGGACTGTGGTGACAAAAGACAGGAAACCTTCCGCACACTATGAAAATACCATTCTGATTACAGAGGGAGAACCGAAAATTTTGACATTGTCGGAGGAAGAGGGCAAAGAGGAGACTTAGATGTTAAGTTATGAACCGGGAATGCTTGTGAGATCACTTGCAGGGCATGACAAAGGAAAGCTTTATATTATAATAGAAGAAAGAGATCAGATGCTTCTGCTTTCGGACGGGGAGATCCGGACTATGGCAAGACCGAAAGCAAAGAAAGTCATGCATGTCCAGCTGATCAAAGAAAAGCTGGAGGAGAAGGAAATGACGGATATTTCCATCCGTTCATTCATAAAAAAATATCAGAAAGAACACATGTAAAAGGGATTCAAAAAGGAGGAACAGCATGTCAAAGGCTGACGTAATCGAAATTGAAGGAACTGTTGTTGAGAAACTGCCAAACGCAATGTTCCAGGTAGAACTGGAAAACGGACATCAGGTGCTTGCACACATTAGTGGAAAGCTCCGCATGAATTTTATCAAAATCTTACCGGGGGACAAAGTAACTCTGGAGCTTTCACCGTATGATTTATCTAAAGGAAGAATTATCTGGAGAGATAAATAAAAAAAGTATTGACTTTTGAAGAGAGAAAAACTATAATATTAGATGCCGTTCGTGGGCGAAGTCCGCACAAACGGCAGCAACAGTAGGTTTACAAGGTATGAAAGGAGGATTTGACATGAAGGTTAGATCATCAGTAAAACCGATTTGCGAAAAATGCAAAGTTATCAAGAGAAAAGGCAGTATCAGAATTATCTGCGAAAATCCGAAGCACAAACAGCGTCAGGGCTAATCAGGCTGACAAAGCAGTGATTTGGAACATGAATTAGGCGGCTGATAGTGTGACACGCCAGGCGGTGTGTAGCGCTATTTTAAATATACAAGGCACCGCAGGATGGGCCATTGTATATTGCTTCTAATACCGGCAGTCATGAACCCAAAGGTTGCCGGAAAGGGCATATTTAACATACCGGATATGCCTGGGCACATCAGTATTCCGTCAAATACGGTATGCCCCAGTTAAAGACAATATGAAACAAAACATGTAAAAATGGAGGAAAACAAGTATGGCTCGTATTGCAGGTGTTGACTTACCAAGAGACAAACGTGTAGAAATCGGTCTGACTTACATCTACGGAATCGGAAGAGTAAGTTCCAACCGTATCTTAACAGAAGCAGGAGTAAATCCTGACACAAGATGCAGAGATCTGACAGACGAAGAAGTTAAGAGAATCAGCTCTGTTATCGATGAAACTCAGGTTGTTGAAGGTGATCTTAGAAGAGAGATCGCTATGAACATCAAGAGATTACAGGAAATCGGATGCTACAGAGGAATCCGTCATAGAAAAGGACTTCCGGTTCGTGGACAGAAGACAAAGACAAATGCCAGAACAAGAAAAGGTCCGAAGAGAACAGTAGCAAATAAGAAGAAATAGTACACAATATTCAAGAAAGTAGGTTAGTTTAAATGGCAAAGAAAGTTGCAAAGAAAGTAACAAAAAAACGTGTCAAGAAAAACGTTGAACATGGACAGGCACATATTCAGTCATCTTTCAATAACACAATCGTTACTCTGACAGATGCACAGGGAAATGCTTTATCATGGGCAAGTGCCGGCGGTCTGGGATTTAGAGGTTCAAGGAAATCTACTCCATATGCAGCACAGATGGCAGCTGAGACAGCAGCTAAGGCAGCATTAGTACATGGTCTGAAATCAGTAGACGTTATGGTAAAGGGACCAGGTTCAGGAAGAGAAGCAGCAATCCGTGCGCTTCAGGCATGCGGAATTGATGTAACAAGCATCAAAGATGTAACTCCGGTACCACACAATGGTTGCCGCCCACCAAAACGTAGAAGAGTCTAATTAGGAGGAAAAGAGCATGGCAGTAAATAGAGTTCCGGTTCTGAAAAGATGCCGTTCCCTCGGAATGGATCCGATTTATTTAGGAATTGATAAAAAGTCCAAAAGACAGTTAAAAAGATCTAATAGAAAAATGAGCGAGTATGCACTTCAGTTACGTGAAAAGCAGAAAGCAAAATTCATCTACGGCGTATTAGAAAAACCGTTCCGTAACTACTACAAGAGAGCAAAACAGATGAACGGTATGACAGGTACAAACCTGATGATCCTTCTTGAAACACGTCTTGACAACATCATCTTCCGTATGGGATTTGCCAGAACAAGACGCGAAGCAAGACAGATCGTTGATCACAAGCACGTACTCGTAAACGGCAAGCAGGTGAACATTCCGTCCTACCTTGTAAAGGCCGGCGATGTAATCGAAATCAAAGAGAAATGCAAAGGTTCTCAGAGATATAAAGATATCCTTGAGGTAACAGCAGGACGTCTTGTACCGGCATGGTTAGATGTAGATGCAGAAAGCTTAAAAGGAACAGTAAAGGAACTTCCGACACGCGATGAGATCGATGTACCGGTTGATGAAATGCTGATCGTCGAATTATATTCTAAATAATAACCCGTAAAACGTGCTGATAGCAGGAGGGAACTTATAGTGTTTGATTTTAATAAACCGAATATCGAAATCACAGAAATGTCAGAAGATAAAAGATACGGCAGATTTGTTGTGGAGCCGCTGGAAAGAGGCTACGGAACAACACTCGGAAACAGTCTGAGAAGAATTATGCTGTCCTCTCTGCCTGGAGCTGCAATTAGCCAGGTAAAGATCGATGGTGTACTTCATGAATTCAGTTCCATTCCGGGAGTGAAGGAAGACGTTACTGAGATTATCATGAATCTGAAGACATTGGCGATTAAAAACACTTCAGAAACAGACGAACCAAAAACAGCTTATATCGAATTTGAAGGAGAAGGCGTTGTAACAGGCGCTGATATTCAGGTGGATTCTGATATTGAAATCATGAATCCGGATGTTGTCATTGCTACGCTGAACGGTGGAGCAGACAGCAAGCTTTACATGGAGCTGACCATCACAAAAGGAAGAGGTTATGTAAGCTCGGATAAGAACAAGAAGGAAGATCTTCCGATCGGCGTGATCCCGATTGATTCTATCTACACTCCTGTAGAGCGTGTAAATCTGACTGTACAGAATACTCGTGTCGGACAGATTACAGACTATGATAAGCTGACGCTGGATGTATATACAAACGGTACCCTGCTTCCGGATGAGGCAGTCAGCCTTGCGGCAAAAGTGTTAAACGAACATCTGAAGCTCTTTATTGATCTCTCCGAAGTGGCTCAGGCTGCTGAAGTGATGATCGAAAAAGAAGATGATGAGAAAGAAAAAGTTCTTGAGATGAGTATCGATGAGCTGGAACTTTCTGTTCGTTCTTACAACTGCCTGAAGAGAGCTGGAATCAATACCGTAGAAGAGCTGACAAACAGAACTCCTGAGGATATGATGAAAGTACGTAATCTGGGACGTAAGTCTTTAGAAGAAGTGTTAGCAAAATTGAAAGAACTCGGCCTCGAACTCAGCCAGGGAGAGGAATAGAGAATAAGATAATTTCCTGCCGGTAAGCCCGATGTGCGCGGCAGGGCATTTGACTAGTAAGCCCGAAGATGCATAATCAGATGTAAATAATGGAGGAAAAGAACAATGGCAAAGTATAGAAAGCTTGGAAGAAGAAGTGATTTAAGAAAGGCTCTGTTAAGAAATCAGGTTACAGCTCTTTTAAATCATGGAAGAATCAGAACAACAGAAGCGAAAGCGAAAGAAATCCGCAAAATCGCTGAAGGTCTGATTGCAATGGCTGTAAAAGAAAAAGATAACTTCGAAGAAGTAACTGTAACAGCAAAAGTTGCACGTAAAGATGCTGACGGAAAGCGCGTGAAAGAAGTTGTAGACGGAAAGAAAGTAACCGTTTACGATGAAGTTGAGAAGAAGATCAAAAAAGATCTTCCATCCAGACTGCATGCACGCCGCCAGATGCTGAAAGTTCTCGTTCCGGTTAAAGAAGTTGTAGACGGAAAGAAGAAAGCTCCGAAGGAAGTAGATCTTGTTGAAAAATTATTCACAGAGATCGCTCCGAAATACGAAGGACGTAACGGTGGTTACACAAGAATCGTAAAGATTGGACAGCGTAAAGGTGACGCTGCGATGGAAGTATTCATCGAGTTAGTTTAATATTGAGAACATAAACGGTTTTCCTTTTATGGAAAGCCGTTTTTTATGTTTTAGAAATGAGTTACAGTCATAAAGTAATCGGAAAAATGACGAAGACAATCATAAAATCAGGCATTCGTTTATGCAAAAAGTAGAAAGAGTTTTCTTCGTTAAAAAATTATCAAAAATGAATTGACAAATAATTAACGATGAACTATACTAAGCACAGTGAAACGATAAAAACGTTTTAGAGTTTAGGAGGAAGATAAGCATGGCGACAAAGAAAAAAGAAGCACCAGCAATTATTGACAATGTGGAAGCTCTTATTGAAAAAATCAAAGCAATGAAAGAAGCTCAGAAGGTATTTGCTACTTTTACACAGGAACAGGTCGATAAGATCTTTTTTGAAGCAGCAATGGCAGCTAACAAGGCTCGTATCCCGCTGGCAAAGATGGCAGTGGAAGAAACCGGAATGGGCGTTGTCGAAGATAAGATTATTAAAAATCACTATGCGGCTGAATATATTTACAATGCATATAAAAATACAAAGACATGCGGTGTGATCGAAGAAGACACAGCATACGGAATCAAAAAGATTGCAGAGCCAATCGGTCTGATTGCCGCTGTTATTCCTACGACAAACCCGACATCTACAGCAATCTTCAAGACACTGATTGCGTTAAAGACAAGAAATGCAATCATTATCAGCCCGCATCCACGTGCAAAAGCATGTACGATTGCGGCAGCCAAAGTTGTGCTTGACGCAGCTGTCAAAGCAGGTGCTCCGGAAGGCATTATCGGATGGATCGATGTTCCGTCTCTGGAACTGACAAATGAAGTCATGAGAGATGCTGATATTATCCTCGCTACAGGCGGCCCTGGAATGGTAAAAGCTGCATACTCCTCCGGAAAACCGGCACTTGGAGTAGGTGCAGGAAATACACCGGCAATTATTGATGAGACAGCAGACATCAAACTTGCTGTAAACTCCATCATTCATTCTAAAACGTTTGATAACGGTATGATCTGTGCTTCTGAACAGTCCGTAACTGTTCTGGAGAGTGTATACGAAGAAGTAAAGAAAGAATTCGCTTATCGCGGATGCTACTTCTTAAAGAAGGATGAGATCGAAAAAGTAAGAAAAACGATCATTATCAACGGTGCCCTGAATGCGAAGATCGTAGGACAGAGCGCATACACAATTGCAAAACTTGCAGGAGTAGACGTTCCTGAAAATACAAAGATCCTGATCGGTGAAGTAGAATCCGTAGATATCTCTGAAGAATTTGCTCATGAGAAACTTTCTCCGGTACTTGCAATGTATAAAGCGAAGACATTTGACGAGGCTATCGCAAAGGCAGAGCAGCTTGTTGCAGACGGTGGATATGGACATACTTCTTCCCTGTACATCAATACAGCAGAGAAAGAAAAAATGGCTAAACATGCTGCAGCAATGAAGACCTGCCGTATCCTGATCAACACACCTTCTTCCCAGGGTGGTATCGGTGATTTATACAACTTCAAACTTGCTCCGTCTCTGACACTTGGATGTGGATCCTGGGGAGGCAACTCCGTATCCGAAAACGTAGGAGTGAAACATCTGATCAACATTAAGACAGTTGCCGAGAGGAGAGAGAATATGCTTTGGTTCAGAACACCTGAAAAAGTTTACTTTAAAAAAGGATGTATGCCGGTGGCTCTCGACGAGCTCGGAACAGAGATGCACAAGAAGAAAGCATTTATCGTTACTGATACATTCTTATACAAAAATGGTTATGTAAAACCGATCGAAGAGAAACTCGATGAGATGGGAATTCAGCATACATGCTTCTACGAAGTGGCACCGGACCCGACTTTACAGTGCGCACTCAAAGGTACAGACCAGATGAGAGCATTCGAGCCGGATACAATCATCGCTCTCGGCGGCGGATCCGCAATGGACGCAGCAAAGATCATGTGGGTAATGTATGAACATCCGGAAGCAAACTTTGAAGACATGGCTATGGACTTCATGGATATCCGGAAGAGAGTTTACAAATTCCCTAAGATGGGAGAGAAAGCTTACTTTGTAGCAATCCCGACTTCTTCAGGTACAGGTTCCGAGGTGACACCGTTCGCGATCATCACAGACGCTGACACAGGTGTAAAATGGCCTCTGGCTGACTACGAATTACTTCCAAACATGGCGATCGTTGATGTTGACAACATGATGACACAGCCGAAAGGACTGACAAGTGCATCCGGTATCGACGTTATGACACATGCGATCGAGGCATATGTATCCATCATGGCTACAGAATATACAGATGGTCTTGCATTAAAGGCAATCAAGACAGTATTTGACTACTTACCGGCAGCTTACGAAAAGGGAGCAGCAGACCCGATTGCGAGAGAGAAGATGGCAAACGCTTCCTGTATGGCAGGTATGGCATTCGCCAACGCATTCCTTGGACTGAACCACTCCATGGCTCACAAACTTGGTGCGTTCCACCACATTCCGCACGGTGTGGCAAATGCGCTGCTTCTGACAAACGTAATCCGCTACAATGCTGCAGAAGTACCGGTTAAGATGGGAACATTCTCACAGTACCAGTATCCGCACGCTCAGGCAAGATATGCTGAGGCAGCAAGATTTGCAGGAATCTGCGGCAAGGATGATGCTGAGACAGTAGAATTATTCTGTGAAAAACTGGAAGAATTAAAGAAAGCAATCGGAATTCCGAAAACGATCAAAGAATGGGGAATCAAGGAAGAAGACTTCCTCGCTACACTGGACGAAATGGTAGAACAGGCATTCAATGACCAGTGTACAGGAGCAAACCCGAGATACCCGCTGATGAGCGAAATCAAAGAGCTTTACCTGAAATCCTACTACGGCAACTAAATGATATTCGTACTTCATATGCAAGGTGTGGCAGGAATTGCGCACCTTGCATATTTTGTAAAAAAATCGTATAAAATGTGCAGTCAATATATAAAATAACGAAAAGTTTGTTAAAAAATTTACCAATATAAGAATGTTATGGTATAATAAGGATAAATCGAAGATCAGTTTTGACAGACAGGAGGTAATCTTATGAAACTGGAAAATGTAATCGTAGAACGCCCATACAAAAAAGTATACCGTTGCGACGAGGGGATCGCGAAAGTTTTTGAACCATCTCATCCAAAGGAAGATGTATTTAATGAAGCGCTCAATCAGGCAAGAGTCGAGGCGACAGGGTTAAATATTCCAAAGGTAAAAAGTGTAAATGAAATTGATGGAAAATGGGCACTTGTCATTGATTATAAAGAGGGAAAGACACTCGAAGAGCTGATGCAGGAAAATCCGGATAAGATGGACGAGTACATGGAGCAGTTTGTGGATCTTCAGCTTGAGATTCACAGCAAGACAGCACCGCTTTTAGGAAAACTCAAAGACAAACTGAACCGCCAGATCAACAGTCTGAAAGATGTGGTGGATGCTACGACCAGATATGAACTCCTGACAAGACTGGACAGCATGCCAAAGCATCACAAAGTATGCCATGGTGATTTCAATCCAAGCAACGTGATCGTAGGAGAAGACGGATCCCTCTATGTGGTTGACTGGGCTCATGCCACACAGGGAAACGCAAGTGCGGATGCAGCCATGACCTACCTTCTGTTTGCACTGAAGGATCAGAAGCTCGCTGACAAATACATGGATCTGTTCTGCAGGAAGAGCGATACGGCAAAACAGTACGTACAGCAGTGGCTTCCGATCGTTGCGGCAGCACAGCTTACAAAGAAACATACGATGGAACAAGATTTCCTTATGAAATGGATCGATATCTTCGATTATCAGTAAATGATTATGAATTTACACACGCCGGACCTTGCGGGTCCGGCGTATTTATTTCGGCCGGGACCTTTAGAAAGACTGGTTTTATCCGGAGGAAAAACGTGATAAAATGGAAAGACATAAAAGGGGGACGAAATATGGTAATCAGAGAAACAAAAAAGGAGGATCTGAAACAGGTCATGGAAATTATCAGGATGGCCCAGAAGCTTTTTAAAGAGAGCGGGATCAATCAGTGGCAGGATGGCTATCCAAACAAAGAAGTCCTTCTGGGAGATATCCGGAAGAGACAGAGCTACGTGGCAGAAGAAGAGGGGAGACTGATCGGTACAGCGGTGCTTTCTCCTGAAAGAGAGAGTACATATGAAAAGATAGAGAAAGGAGAATGGCTGACGGGACCGGATGCGGACTATGTCGTCATTCACAGAATCGCTACACACAGCGATTACAAAAGGCGCGGAACAGCCGGCAGTTTTTTGAAAAAAGCCGAGGATCTGGGCAGAGAACATGGAGCCGGGAGTATTCGGATTGATACGCATCCGGACAACCGGATCATGCAGAACTGGTTGAAAAAGAACGGTTTTTCCTACTGTGGATGGATCTGGCTTGTAACCGGAGATCTGCGCTATGCCTATGAAAAGTTGTTATAAAGTGGTAAGAAAGTATATACTTTTTTTAGAAAAGCTTTAGATTTCTTCCATGGTTTCTACACAGACGCCATGCTATACTAAAACAAGAAAATGAAGGGAGATACGCAATGAAAGAAGTTAAATCACCTAGAAAACCTTTTATCATATATGCGCTCGTGGTTGCGGTAGTCATCCTTCTGCTGAACGGGCTGTTGTTCCCGAACATACTGGAGCAGAGGACGGAAGAAGTCGATTACGGCACATTTATGACGATGACAGAAAATAAAGAGATTGGACTTGTGGAGGTTCAGGATACAGAAATCGTTTTTACGGACAAGAATCAGGAACATGTCTACAAGACCGGTGTGATGAATGATCCCGGACTGGTGGAGCGTCTTCATGATGCGGGAGCGAAATTCTCCCAGAATATCGAAGAGCAGATGCCGGTATGGATGAGCCTGCTGCTTTCCTACGTTATTCCGATTGCCATCTTTCTGTTTATCGGGAACTGGCTTTCGAAAAAAATGGCAAGCAAGATGGGCGGGCCGAATTCCATGGCGTTCGGAATGGGAAAGAGCAATGCCAAGATTTATGTTCAGTCCGACTCCGGAATTCACTTTTCGGATGTGGCAGGTGAGGAGGAGGCCAAGGAGCTTTTAAGTGAGATCGTTGATTTCCTTCATAATCCGGCAAGATACAGAGAGATCGGTGCTTCCATGCCGAAAGGAGCCCTTCTCGTAGGCCCTCCTGGTACCGGTAAGACGCTGCTTGCCAAGGCAGTAGCCGGAGAGGCAAATGTTCCGTTCTTCTCCATTTCCGGATCGGAGTTCGTAGAGATGTTTGTCGGAATGGGCGCTGCCAAAGTGCGTGACCTCTTCAAACAGGCGAACGAGAAGGCGCCGTGTATCGTCTTCATTGATGAGATCGATACCATCGGTAAAAAGAGGGACGGACAGATTGGCGGCAATGACGAACGGGAACAGACGCTGAACCAGCTTCTGACAGAGATGGATGGTTTTGACGGTTCCAAAGGTGTTGTGATTCTGGCGGCAACGAACCGTCCGGATTCTCTGGACCCGGCGCTGTTAAGACCGGGGCGTTTTGACCGGAGGATTCCGGTTGAGCTTCCGGATATGCAGGGAAGAGCGGATATTCTGAGAGTCCATGCAAAGAAGATCAAGATCGCTGATAATGTGGACTTTAACGAGATTGCCAAGATGACAGCAGGTGCTTCCGGTGCGGAGCTTGCCAATATTGTCAATGAGGCTGCTTTAAAGGCGGTAAGAGAGCACAGGAAATTTGCGACCCAGGCCGACATGGAAGCGAGCGTGGAAGTAGTTATCGCAGGATATGAGAAGAAGACCCGTGTGCTGTCCAACAAGGAGAAGTTGCAGGTGGCATACCACGAGGTAGGACATGCCCTGGTGGCCGCGTTGCAGACCCATTCCGCGCCGGTTCAGAAGATCACGATTATTCCAAGGACAAGCGGCGCGCTTGGATATACGATGCAGGTGGATGAGAAAGAGCATTTCCTGATGTCAAAAGAGGAACTGGAAAATAAAATCGCAACCTTCACAGGAGGACGTGCGGCGGAAGAGCTGATTTTCCACTCCAGCTCCACAGGAGCGTCCAATGATATTGAACAGGCGACAAAGCTTGCAAGAGCAATGATTACTCAGTATGGTATGTCAGATGAGTTTGATATGGTGGCTCTTCAGCATATCAGCAACCAGTATCTGGGTGGAGACGCATCCCTTGCCTGCTCCGATGAGACAGCATCCTACATTGATAAAAAGGTAGTTGAACTTGTACGGACACAGCATGAGAAAGCAAGAAGAATTCTGGAGGAGAATATCATGAAGCTTCATGATATTGCAAAATATCTCTATGAACACGAAACCATCACCGGCGATGAGTTTATGGAAATACTGAATCGCAGACCGGAACAGGCAGGAGGTCCGGTGCAGGAATAAAGAAAAAAAGAAACGCTATGCAGAAATCGGGAGAGATCCTGATCTGCATAGCGTTTTCATATGCAAATTATTAAAAATCCGCCGGCGTAATGCCGGGTCAGCAAGGATGTGTTGTCAGAAACTTATTAGAAAAATACATTTCCTCCTACGACAGTTCCACTGTGACCGGTAGATGCGGCGCGGAACTGATAACATCCGCTGACAGATGCAAGCCGTTTGCCGTTGAGGGCATCTCTTGCTACCTGATAACAGATGGAGCTTGGTCCCCGGTTCAGAACTTTACTGAGACTTCCGTTCCAGGTCGGGGAAAACTGTCCGCTCTGATAAATGACGCCTTTTAATGTATTAGGATATCTTGGACTCTCTACACGGTTCATAATGACGGTAGCAACAGCGAGAAGCCCGTCGTATCCGCCTCCGCCTGCCTCGCATTCCAGAATTGCCGCAAACAGAACGAGGTCGCTTGTTTCGGCAGGAGCAGAAGGCTTCTGGGTAGTTGAATTATCGGCCGGCGGCTTCTGATTTCCTGAATTAGACGTATTGTTATTATTGTTATTGCTGCTGTTATTTGAGCTGCCGGAGGAATTTCCGCCGGAAGGCTTCTGGGTATCCGCAGGTTTCTGAGCAGATGCCTCCTGCTTATTGTCAGAAGATGATTCGCTTTTGCCGGAGTCTTTGTCAGAAGAAGTATCTGATTCGAGTTCGCTCGTACCGGCTGCATTGTAAGAGTCTGTTGTCGTTTCCAGTGCTTTTTTTGCAGCTTCTTCAGCGGCCTTTGCAGCAGCAAGTGCCTGGGAAGAAGCAGTAAGCTGTCCGTTGGTTGATTCAATCCGGGAATTCAATTCAGCCTGCTTGGATGTCATCTGCTGTTTCATGGCATCCAGTTCTTCTTTTTGTTTCTTCAGATTTTTCTCTTTTTGATCGATATCCTGACGCAGATCCTGCAGCTGCTTGAGCATTTTACGGTCGTATTCCGTAACGCTTGATACAAAGTCCACACGGTTCAGAAATTCGCCCATGCTGTCTGAAGTAAGAAGAATTTCGAGAAAAGAAACATTCCCGCTTTCATATATGTACTGAATACGTTTCTTCATCGACTGATACTGCAGATCTTCATTCACCTGTGCGGCAGCCAGATCAAGCTCTGTCTGCTCGGCTTCTTTATTCGTGCTTTCAATCTTCGCGGCAAGGGAGGTGATTTCCCCGCTGATAGAAGAAAGCTGCTCATTCAAATCCTGTAATTCGGACTGGAGATCCTGTGTTTCCTTTTCCAGATCAGCTACGGAATCCTCTGCATATACAAGAACAGGGGAAGCCATCAGAACGGCGGCACAGGTAAAAGCAGTACATGCACGCAGTAAAGGTTTAAGTTTTGCTTTCATCATACCGAATCCTTTCGTAAAATTAAATACAGATAGAGTATACTATAAATTGCGGAATTAATCAAATTTTGATAGAATATAAATAATTATGTAGGCCAAGAGTCATTTATGAAGAAAGGATAACGAAAATGGGAAGCAGGACAAAAGAAGCAGAGTTTGAAGAATACAGGCTCCGGATTTATCCATGGGTGCGGGAAATCCCGGGGGATGCGGCCGGATGGGAGAAAGAGGGCTGTTCGCCGGAAGACACCCCGCTTCTGTCTTTTGTGGACGGTCTGATGACGGTATTTGTAATACAGAAAGAAGAAGAGGTTTTTGAAATTTTGAAAGATTCGATGCTCCCGGAAGGGATGACACCGGAAGAGATTTACCGGACTGCCTGCGAGAATCTGGCAAGGGATGTGGAGTTTGTCTTTTCCAATACCCTGTTTGGAGGATTCGGCGTGATTGCGGACGGAGTACACGAGGCAAGTGCGCTGTGTCTGCGTCACGTCTGGGAAGTCTGTACGGAAAAGCTGCAGGACGATGTGGTGATCATGGCACCTTCCAGGGATCTGCTTTTATTTGCGCCAAAGTCGGATAGAAAGACCGTGCAGTCCATGATTCAGTTTGGGGAGCAGGGATGGCTGCAGAGTGAGCACAGGCTGACAAAGCGGCTGTATCAATATTCCAGAGAAAGAAAGGAACTGACAGGTTATGAGAGAGATTAAGATGATCGGGCTGGATCTGGACGGTACGCTGCTCAACAGTGAGAAAAAGGTGACGAAATATTCAGAAGAAGTACTCAAAGAGGCGATCCGTCAGGGAGTAACGGTCCTTGTGGCAACCGGACGGCCACTGTCAGGAGTGCCGGAGTTTATGAGAGAGTTTCCGGGGATGCGGTATATTCTGACTGCAAACGGAGCCAGAATCTATGACAGAAAAGATGGAGAGAAGCTTCTTTTTTCGCATCTTTTGTCCAACGAAGATGCATCCAGAGTGTTGGACATATTTGAAGAATACGACACACTGAGAGATGTCTATTATGACGGAGTCGGGTACGCGAATCGTGCCGCGATTGAACAGGTGGAAAAATATTATCCCGAGCCGGGCATGCGTGAGTACATCAGGAAGACGAGAAAACGGGTGGACAATGTCAGGGACAAGATGAAGGAGTTTTCCTTTGGAATGGATAAGATCCAGGCTGTGTTTGCAGATCTGGATGAGAGAAAAGAGGCAATGAGACGGCTGAAAGAGACGACAAATCTTGCTGTTACCGGAGCTTTGGCCAATAATGTCGAAGTCAATGCGGCAGGTGTCAATAAAGGAAACGGGCTTCTGGAGCTTGGAAAGCTTCTTGGAATTACAAAAGATGAGATTATGGCCTGCGGGGACGGACTCAATGACCTGGTGATGCTTCAGACAGTGGGATTCGGCGTTGCCATGGCAAACGGCCATGAGGAAGTCAAAAAGCATGCGGATTATATTACGCTTACCAACGAAGAGAACGGCGTGGCAAAGGCAATAGAGAAGTTTGTACTGAGGTAGGGGAGGTTCAGAGATTGGACATTATTATTTCGATTATACTTGGAATCATACAGGGAATTACCGAGTGGCTGCCGATCAGCAGTACCGGACATTTGCTTCTGGCAGAAGAGTTTCTGCATATGAGTGTCAGCAATGAATTTGTAAATATGTTTAAAGTGGTGATTCAGCTTGCGTCGGTGATTGCAGTCATTGTTTTGTATTTTCACAAACTGAATCCGTTTTCATCACGGAAGACGCCGAAACAGCGGTGGAACACGATAGAGCTTTGGATGAAGGTGGCGGTTGCGTGCATTCCGTCAGCAGTCGGACTGTTCATCGATGACATTGTGGATGAAAAGCTGTCCAACTATGTTGTGATTTCCCTGATGCTTATCATTTACGGTGTACTTTTTATCGTTATTGAAAAGTGGAACGAACACAGGAAACCGGGAGTGACAAAGCTGAAAGAGCTCACCTACTGGACCGCATTTGGAATCGGATGCTTCCAGGTACTTGCGATGGTTCCGGGTACGTCACGTTCCGGTGCGACAATCGTGGGAGCCCTTTTGATTGGTGTGGCAAGACCGGTGGCAGCGGAGTTTACCTTCTTTCTTGCGATTCCGACCATGGTAGCGGCAAGCGGACTGAAACTGATCAAATTCGGATTCAATTATACGGGACATGAGATTGCGGTTCTGCTGACAGGATGTGTCGTATCGTTCCTTGTTTCAGTCTTTGCGATCAAATTCCTCATGGGATACATTAAGAAGCACGACTTTACCGTGTTCGGATACTACCGGATTATTCTGGGTGTCGTTGTGCTGGGATATTTCCTGATTTTTACTTAAAATCATAATGCGAGACGGAGAAAGTGGATTTGATGCGCCGGGCATGGAATCCACTTTCGCAGTTTTGACAGAATACAAAAACAGAAAGGAGAAACAGGATGGGATATGAGCATGAACTGATTATTCCAAATGAAGGCTTTCCGTTTAAACTGTTCCGGTTTGAAGGGAAAGACGGACATTATGTGCGGGAGAAACACTGGCACCGCTCCATCGAGATTTTTGCAGTGTTTGAAGGGACGCTGACCTTTTTTATCAATGAGGAGAAGTATCCGCTGAAACCGGGAGAATTTATTCTTCTGAATTCCAATGAGATTCATTCAGTTGTATCACCCCTTCCAAATCATACGATTGTTCTGCAGATTCCCATGAATGTATTTCGGAATTATTATGCTCAGGATGGAATGATTCTTTTTACACACAGTCCGAGAAGGCAGGATCAGAAGATTATGGAGCTGATGGAGAGCATGTACCGGGACATTCAGATAAAAGAGACCGGATACGAGTGGAAGGTGCAGAGCGATTTTTTCATGCTGATTTATCTGCTGGTCACAAAGTACCGGAAACAGGAGATTCTTCCGGAGGAGATCCGGCATTACCGGAAGCTGAACCGGCTTTCCATGATTACCGGATATATCCGGGATAATTATACAAAAGATCTGTCCCTGGAGACGGTGGCAGAGATTTTCGGCTACTCGCCGTCCTACCTTTCCCGCATGTTCCAGAAATATGCCAGGACAAATTATAAGACTTTCCTCCAGGATGTCCGGGTAGAGTACGGTTTTCAGGAACTTGCCAACACGGATCACACCATCGGGGAGATCGCCATGAATCACGGCTTCCCGAATCAGAAGGCATTTACAAGGGAATTCAGGAAGAAGTACGGGATTCTTCCGAGCGAATACCGAAAAAGACAAAAAAGTGCCATGGATTAGCTAAATTATTGGTGGATAAGGACAAAAAAGAACTGCTATAATCATTTTAACAGAGCCGAAATTCAGGAGGAAGAAAAGATGAGTCTGGAAATGAATATGCCAAAAGTAAAATTAGGAATCGTTGCGGTGAGCAGAGACTGCTTTCCGGAGAGCCTTTCCGTGACAAGAAGGGAAAACCTTGTAAAAGCCTACTCGGCAAAATATGATGCGGAAGATATTTATGAATGCCCGGTGTGCATCGTGGAAAGTGAAATCCATATGGTACAGGCACTGGAGGATATTAAAAAAGCAGGATGCAATGCGCTTTGCGTATACCTTGGAAACTTTGGACCGGAAATCTCCGAGACCCTTCTTGCAAAACATTTCGATGGACCGAAAATGTTCGTGGCGGCAGCAGAGGAAACAGGAGACGATCTCTGCCAGGGAAGAGGAGATGCATATTGCGGAATGCTGAATGCAAGCTATAACCTGGCACTTCGCAATATCAAAGCCTATATTCCGGAGTACCCGGTAGGCGATGCAGAGGACTGCGCGGATATGATCCACGAATTCCTGCCGATCGCAAGAGCTGTGATTGCCCTTCAGGATCTGAAGATCATCAGCTTTGGACCACGCCCGTTAAATTTCCTTGCATGTAACGCACCGATCAAACAGCTTTATAACCTCGGTGTGGAGATCAAGGAAAACTCCGAACTGGATCTGTTTGAAGCATTCAACAAACATGAGGGAGACGAACGGATTCCGGCCATTGTAAAAGAAATGGAAGAAGAACTCGGAGCAGGCAACAAGAAACCGGAAATCCTCACCAGACTTGCACAGTATGAACTGACATTAAAAGACTGGATCCGGGATCACAAAGGATACAGAAAATACGTGACCATCGCAGGAAAATGCTGGCCGGCATTCCAGACACAGTTCGGTTTTGTGCCATGCTACGTCAACAGCCGTCTGACCGCACAGGGCATCCCGGTATCATGTGAAGTTGATATTTACGGAGCACTCAGCGAATTCATCGGAACCGTCGTAAGCCAGGATGCCGTAACGCTGCTTGACATCAACAACACCGTACCAAAAGATCTGTACGAAGCAGACATCAAAGGAAAATACGACTATACACTGAAAGATACATTCATGGGATTCCACTGCGGCAACACCGCATCCGGAAAACTCACCTCCTGCGAGATGAAATATCAGATGATTATGGCAAGAACCCTTCCGGAAGAGGTGACACAGGGAACACTCGAAGGAGACATCGTACCTGGAGACATTACATTCTACCGCCTCCAGAGCACCGCAGACAACAAACTGCGCGCATACATTGCTCAGGGAGAAGTTCTTCCGGTGGCAACCAGATCCTTCGGATCCATTGGAATCTTCGCAATTCCGGAAATGGGAAGATTCTACCGCCACGTTCTCATCGAAGGCAACTACCCGCACCACGGCGCAGTCGCATTCGGACACTACGGAAAAGAACTGTACGAAGTATTCAAATACATCGGTGTCGACGTTGACGAAATAGGCTACAACCAGCCAAAAGGCGTAAGATACAGAACAGAAAACCCATTCGCTTAAACATTTTTGTTCAACGGGGACGTGTTCCGATGCACCGGAACACGTCCCCAATGAAAATAGAAAGAGAAAAAGGAGGGCAGAGCCTATGTTATATCTTGGTGTGGATCTTGGAACATCGGCGGTGAAGCTTTTGCTGATGGACGGACAGGGAGAGATCCGGAAGATTGTTTCCAGAGAATACCCGATTTCCTTTCCGCATCCGGGCTGGTCGGAGCAGAATCCAGAAGACTGGTACGAGAAGAGTATTGAGGGAATCCGGGAGCTGACTAAAGATGTGGACAGGTCGGAAGTGGCAGGGATCAGTTTTGGCGGACAGATGCATGGTCTGGTCGTGCTGGATGAGAAGGATGAGGTAATCCGTCCGGCGATCCTCTGGAATGACGGCCGTTCGACAAAGGAGACGGATTATTTAAATGAAGTGATCGGACGGGAAAAGCTGTCTGCATATACGGCCAACATTGCGTTTACGGGATTTACAGCGCCTAAAATTCTCTGGATGAAAGAAAATGAGCCGGAGAAGTTTGCGCGGATCAGGAAAATCATGCTTCCGAAAGATTACCTTGCGTACCGGCTGTCCGGGACGTTTTGCAGCGACTATTCGGATGCGTCCGGTATGCTTCTGATGGATGTGAAGAACAAGTGCTGGTCCAAAGAGATGATGGAAATCTGCGGAATCAGCAGAGAGCAGCTGCCGGATCTTTATGAAAGCTATGAGGTGGTCGGCACTTTGAAAAAGGAGGAGGCTAAAAAACTCGGACTGCCGGAGAGCGTGAAAATCATTGCAGGAGCCGGGGATAATGCGGCTGCGGCTGTGGGAACCGGAACTGTCGGCGAGGGAATGTGCAATATTTCCCTCGGAACGAGCGGTACCATCTTTATTTCCAGCCGGAAGTTTCAGGTAGACCGGTATAATGCGCTTCACTCCTTTGCCCATGCGGATGGATACTATCATCTGATGGGCTGCATGCTCAGCGCAGCATCCTGTAATAAATGGTGGATGCAAGATATTCTTGGAACATCGGAGTTTACAAAAGAGCAGGAAAAGATCGTAAAGCTGGGAGAAAATCAGGTGTTCTATCTTCCGTATCTCATGGGAGAGCGTTCCCCGCACAATGACCCGATGGCACGGGCAACATTTACAGGGATGACGATGGACACGACGAGAGAAGAGATGACGCAGGCGGTACTGGAAGGTGTTGTATTCGGACTGCGGGATTCTCTGGAAGTGGCGAGAAATCTTGGAATTCAGATTGAACGGACGAAAATCTGCGGAGGCGGGGCAAAAAGCCTGCTCTGGAAAAAGATGGTAGCCAACATCATGAATCTGAAAGTGGATGTGATTGAAAGCGAGGAGGGGCCGGCGCTTGGAGGAGCAATTCTGGCGGCAGTCGGATGCGGTGAGTTTGAAAGTGTTGAGGAAGCGGCCGCGAAACTCGTAAAAGTGGTGGAAACCGTGGAGCCGGATGAGGATCTGACAGAGAAGTATGAGGAATGTTATCAGAAATTCCGGAAAATTTACCCTGCATTGAAACCGGTCTTTCGTAAGATTGTATCTTAAATGAAAAGGAGAGGCAGTCGTTTCTATAGATGGAAGCGGCTGCTTCTTGTTTCTTTTTCCGATTCGTGTTACTGTAAGAGGGACAGAAAAAAAGAAGGAGATCATAATGAGAGAATCGATTTTATTAATGAATTTCAAAGATAAAAAACAGCTGAAAGGGATTCAGATGACGGCCTTTCTGTTGAAATTGAAAATCCGGATGGTAGAAGAGAAGGATTTCCTTCAGCCGCTCGGATATCTGGCGGGAGTGGAAGGAATTGAACCGTCAGACGAAGTATTTCAGGGAGAAGCTCCGGAGCATGAGATTCTGGTGTTTGCCGGCGTGCCGGATGCGAAGCTTCAGAGGATGCTGGCTGAGATGCGTAAAAACGGTATCAAAAAGGTGGATCACAAGGCGATTCTGACACCGACGAATGTACACTGGAACACAATCGAACTGTATGAGGAGCTGGACAAGGAGCATCAGGCGATCAAGAAAGGACAGCAGGCTCACGAAGGCAGCAGTCCGGAGGAGAACGCATGAAATATACAGGGATAGAAAAGGCGGTCTTTCTTGAGAGGCCGAACCGGTTTATTGCCTATGTCAACGGCATCAGGGGACAGGAGGAAGTGACAGAGACAGTTCACGTCAAAAATACAGGACGGTGCCGGGAGCTGCTGCTTCCGAATGCGGAAGTGTACGTGCAGCATTCGGACAATCCGAACCGGAAGACGAAATGGGATCTGATCGCGGTGAAAAAGGACGGTCAGATCATCAACATGGACTCTCAGGTGCCGAACAAGGCAGCGGGAGAGTGGATCCGGGAAGGAAACCTTTTCGCGGATATGGTGCGGATCAAGCCGGAATATCAGTATGGAAATTCCAGAATTGATTTCTGCGTGGAGACCAGAGAGAAGAAGATCCTGATTGAAGTCAAAGGAGTCACCCTGAAAGAAGGAGAGACAGCGAAATTCCCGGATGCGCCAAGCGAACGGGCGGTGAAGCATTTGGAAGAACTGATGCGTGCTGTGGATGAAGGATGGGATGCTTATGTTTTTTTCGTGATTCAGATGAAAGGTGTGAAAGAGATCCTGCCGAATGTGGATACTCATCCGGAATTTGCACGGGCACTGTGGAAAGCGAGGGAAAAGGGCGTGCACCTGATTGCAAGGGACTGCATTGTCACAGAAGATGAGATCCGGATCGATCAGGAGATCCCGGTCCGGTTCCCGGAGGAGATGGAAGAAGAGAAACCGCAGGAGCGTCTAAAACATCTGCCGGAGCCGTTGACTGCATGGTTTCGGAAGGAGCAGCGGGATCTGCCGTGGAGAAAGGATGCGACAGCCTACCATGTGTGGGTATCTGAAATCATGCTGCAGCAGACGAGGGTAGAGGCAGTAAAGCCGTTTTATGCCCGTTTCCTTGACGCATTGCCGACCATACAGGATCTGGCGGACGCGCCGGAGGAGAAGCTTCTGAAACTGTGGGAAGGACTTGGGTATTACAACCGTGTGCGTAATATGCAGAAAGCGGCCAGACAGATTGTGGAGCTCTATGAAGGGGAAATGCCGGCAGATTATGACCAGATTCTTTCTCTTTCCGGAATCGGCAGCTATACGGCAGGAGCCATCAGTTCCATCGCATATGGAATTCCAAAGCCTGCGGTAGACGGAAATGTCCTCCGTGTCCTGACCAGGATTCTGGCGGATGGAGAGGATATTATGAAAGCCTCCGTCAAAAAGCGGATGGAAGGAATGCTGGAAGAAATTATTCCCGCAGATGCGGCAAGCGATTTTAACCAGGGCCTGATTGAGCTGGGTGCCATCGTCTGTGTTCCGAACGGGGAGCCGAAATGCAGTAAATGTCCGGTAGAGGAGTTCTGTCTGGCGCATCAGAGAGGAGCAGAGCTTTCCTACCCGGTTAAGAAAAAGGCGAAAGCAAGAAGGATTGAGGAGAAAACCGTCTTTATACTAAAAGACGGGGAGAACATTGCTCTTCATAAACGTCCGTCATCCGGCCTGCTGGCAGGACTCTATGAGTTCCCGAATGTAAAAGGAAAACTGACTCAGGAGGAAGCAATCCATCATATTGCGGAGCTTGGACTTTCACCGCTTCGGATTCAAAACATTGGAGAGGCAAAACATATTTTCAGCCATGTGGAGTGGCACATGACCGGATATGCGGTGAGAGTGGACGAGCTGGAGAAAATATCCGCAAAGAATCTGGTTTTTGCGCATCCGGAAGAAATTCAGAAAGAATACCCTGTTCCGGCAGCATTTGAAGCCTATACAGATCAGATCGGCATTCTGATCGGGCAGGAAAAATATGAGCAGGAAAACCTATAGAAAAACATAATAAAACTATAGATACATGACAAATATCAATTAGCCCCATCCTGTCAGAAAATGTTACCATATAAGGTAGATAGGCGAAGACAGGAGGAAAAAAATGGAACTGATTAAAGAATTACCAGATGTATTTGAAGAATTTGCTGAACAGAGACAACAGTCATTTCTGGGCATTAAGGAGTTAAAAGACAAGGGCGTGCCGATTGTAGGCACATTCTGTACATATTTTCCACAGGAAATCGCGATGGCAATGGGAGCAGCTACAGTGAGTCTTTGCTCCACATCCGACGAGACGATTCCGGCGGCTGAGAAGGATCTGCCAAAGAACCTGTGCCCGCTGATCAAATCCAGCTACGGCTTTGCGGCAACAAAGAAGTGCCCGTTTTTCTATTTTTCCGATCTGGTTGTAGGAGAGACAACTTGTGACGGGAAAAAGAAGATGTACGAATACTTAAGCCAGTTCAAGGATGTCTTCACAATGGAGCTTCCGAACCGACAGACAGAGGACGGACTTCAGCTCTGGAAAAATGAAATCATCCGCTTCAAAGAATATCTGGAGCAGAAGTTTGAAGTGACAATCACGGAAGAGCAGATCAGAGATGCTGTCAGAGTGCAGAATGAAGGAAGAGTGGCACTGAAGCGTCTGTATGAGCTGATGAAACTGGACCCGGCTCCGATGAAAGGACAGGATCTGTTTAAAGTGTTATACGGAAGTACATTCAAACCGGACAGATCCAAGATTCCGGCAGAAGTGAATGCGATCGCTGACAAGATCGAAAAGGAATACGCAGAAGGAAAGATGGAAGAAAAGAAGCCTCGTATTCTTGTGACAGGATGCCCGATCGGCGGAGCGACAGAGAAAGTAATCAAAGCCATCGAGGACAACGGCGGAATCGTTGTTACTTTTGAAAACTGTTCCGGAGCAAAATCCATTGACAAGCTTGTGGATGAAGATACAGACGATATCTATCAGGCAATCGCTGAGAGATATTTAAGCATCGGATGCTCTGTCATGACACCGAACCCGAACCGTCTGGAACTCCTTGGAAGACTGATGGACGAGTATCAGGTAGACGGAGTGGTAGAGATGATTCTTCAGGCATGCCATACATACAATGTAGAGAGTCTTGGAATCCGCAGATTCGTAAATGAGGAAAAAGGAAAACCGTACATCAGCGTTGAGACAGACTATTCTCAGGCAGACATCGGACAGCTCAACACGCGTATCGCTGCATTTATTGAAATGCTTTAAAACAGGAATCGGAAAGAGAACGCATATAAAGTATCCCCTTCAGGATCCGTGCCTTACCGCATGGACTCCAAAGGGGATATTTTTATTTCGGGTTTATTAATCACCCATGGCTTTTTTAACAGAATGCTTTGTGACTTTCGGGCGGAATACCTTTCTGGATTCTCTGACGTATACGACCGGATAAAGCAGAGTTGCCATGCAGCCTGCCAGTGTCACATCGATTACGGAATGCTGCTTTAAAAACATCGTGGCAAGGATGATGGATATTCCGAGAATCAGAGATCCGTAATGGATCACCTTGCGGCTCGAAAGTGTTTTGTTGTGTGAGATGGCAATGCAGACACCGATAGAGTTAAATACGTGAATACTTGGAAGAACATTTGTCGGAGTGTCTGCCTTGTACAGCGTTTTGACCATATCCACAAAAATATTGTCCCGCTCGAATTGAACCGGGCGAAGATCAAGACCGTTTGGATAGAGGGTCGAAATAATTAAAAATATGGTCATTCCGGTAAAAAGGAAAGCGGCCATTTTGTAAAATCCGGATACATCGTGAAAGAAGAACCAGAGAAAAGTGACCGCAATAAACGCAAACCACAAAAGATACGGGACGATAAAATACTCTATAAAAGGAATATAGTCATCGACCGCTGCGTGAATCACGTGAAAATCGGAATTTGCTGTTACGTGTTGCTCAAGATAGTAAAACCAGGGTAAATAAAGAAAAATATACAAAAATACCCAGGCATGTTTATATCGGTAAATCAAAGCTTTGCATTTACTTCTTGAAAACATTCGGATTTCTCCTTTTAACGAAAATGATGAAAGTAAGTGAACCGGATTAATCCAGATTCAATGTTGTCTCAGCTATATTACTGTTTGAACCGAAAGTTTCATAAAGCTGAAGAGTCACATCGGACTGATCAAGAAGAATAAAGGAGGTGCACACACGCACGCTGTCGCCCTGACTGACTTCTGCGCTTTCATTTTCTGACAGTGGTTCATCCGAGACAATCGTAGGATCCAGAGTGGTATCATCCTGCAGTGCCTTGAAAGTAACGGCAACAGATGGAACCAGGGTTTCGGAACCTTTATTTGTAATTGTGTAATAAACCATAAGAGCCTGTTCGCCCTCATAATCTGTTCCGATATCAGATTTTTCAAATGAGACGGTAAAATCATCCGTGGTCAGACGAAGATTTTTACCGGAACTTGCCGAACTCTGCGGAACCACATACTGAGCCACATAGTAGGCACCGGCTGCAACCGCAACTGCAACGATGAAAACAAGTACCCGGAGGGCAACATGGATCTCTTTGGCACAGCCAAGTGCAAAGAGCAGAAATGCTCCAAACAAAGCAGACACAAAGAGCAGAATCTGTACAGTCATGACAGAACCCGGGATAAAGAATCCTCCTACGGCTCCTCCAAGATAAAAAATACAAGGTACAATAAATGCCGGCACACTGTTCCTGCGGTGAGTAATTAATACCACAAGACCACCGATCAGGAAGCAGACTGCAAGTACCATACCGGCAATTCCTGTCAGTCCCGGCGTATGTATAAAGGTAGTAAAGATACCTGAATCATAAGCCTGGTAAGCAAGAAAAGCGGCGCATAGGATCGATACAATTCCAATCAGAACACGGAAACCACCGAAAACCGGAATTACATCATCAGCTTCCGAGTCATCAGAAGTTTCGTCTTTTATATTCAGCATGGCCTCATAATTGGCCTTCATTTCTTTTTCACGCTCATTCCTTACCTCTTCCGGAGGGATGTTGGAATAGGTCTGTCCTTCCGGTTCTGCCGTTTCTGTTTCAGAAGATTCTTCCTGAACAGATTCTTCCGAAACAGTTTCTTCTTCCGGTTCTTCCGGAGATGTTTCTGTTTGATCGGCTTCTGCCTGAACCGGCTCTTCCTGAACATTTTCTTCTGGAGTCATGCTTGTCTGAGCTTCTTCTGCCTGAATTTCTTCTGTCTGGTTAGTTTCTGTCTGAGTTGTTTCATCTGGCTCTTCCGGCTTTACCGGTGCAGGTTTTTTCCTGCGGACAGGTCTGGCAGACTGAAACCGGTCCAGAGTTTCCTGGCTGAATTTCTTTTTGCAGGAATCACATAAAAAATAGCCAGGAGTTTTTTTGCTTTCCCGCAGTTCATTACCACATTTCGGACATTTCATAGCGTTTCTCCCCTTTTCATTTGTATGTCCATCATCTGATGACAGTCACTATATTATACCATCAGTAAATCTTAGTATACCACAATTCTGTGAAAAGAGATTGAATATTTTATAAATATTTTAAGATACGATCACTTTTAAAGGACAGGCCTCGATAGAAGCTGTAAAACATCGTTGTAAAAAAACAGGTTCGCCGTCTGTATGTACGGGAAGGGCACTGGCTGTATGGATGGAAACTTTTTTGCAGCGGAATAAATGGACACCGTGAAATTTTGTATGTTTCCCGAAAAGCGCGAATGGAAGAGTAAGAAGAAGAGCCGGAGCCTTCAGGCCGGATACGACCAGAACATCAAGTTGTCCGTCGTCCGGCCGGGCATCAGGACAAAAATAAAATCCGCCGCCTTCACAAGGGTGGTTCATCACTGCAGCAAACCATCCTTTTGGAAAGGACACCTCTTTTTCATCATCAAGGACGATATGGAAAGGGCAGGTGGATGTAAGTAAAAGCCGGTGAAGCGCAATGACGGCATAGGTAAATTTCCCGAGATGAATCCGGTTCAGTATCCGCTTCCACTTTGAAACAACCGCTTCGTGGCAGATTGCGGCATCGAAACCTATGCCGGCACTGACTGCAAAACGCCGGTGTTTCCCTTCGTATGACATGGTTCCAACGTCCATGTGTACGGTCCGTCCTGGATTCAGGATAATTTCCAGAGCGCGCAGAGGATCATTTGGGATACCAAAGCTGCGGGCAAAATCGTTGCTGGAGCCGGTTGGGATATAACCGAGTGTAACCCGCTCCGGAAAGCAGATCCCGTTAATGACTTCATTCAAAGTGCCGTCTCCGCCGAGAACCACAAGAACACGGGAAGATCCGTCGGAGGTAAGCTTCCGGACATATGTGGTGGCTTGCCTTTGATATTTTGTGAAAAAGGCGGTATAACAGATTTGGCGCTGTTCTAGCTGAGCCTCAACGGTGTGCCAGATTGTGAGTCCTTTTCCAGAGCGGGAGTGCGGATTGATGATAAAAGTGTACATAATTCCTCCTGAAATTTTCTGAAATAAAAACCGCCTTCGGAGAATGGCAGAAACAGCCGGATCTCCGAAGGCAGAAATAAAATCAGTGCATATTATCTGTCAGAACGAGGCATCGCCCATGCCTGATGATCAGTATGTAACAGCTGGTGGGCACGGTGAGACAGCGGCTGTCCCATAAAGTCCGCATACAGCTTCTGTACATCAGGATTTTCGTGGGAAAAACGAAGTGGTGCATTCTTGTCCAGGAAGTAGAGGCTCTGTCCTCTTTCGTGGGCAAGTTCTTCGCCATCGTGGATGATCTGTCCGCCTCCGCCTACACAGCCGCCAGGGCATGCCATGACTTCCACGAAATCATAATGGACTTCTCCGCGTTTGATCTGCTGCAGCAGACGTCTTGTATTTCCAAGTCCGCTTACAACAGCAGCTTTCACAACGGCATCGCCAATCTGGATTTCGGCTGATTTCACGCCTTTTCCGTCATTGCGTACAGCCTTAAATGCGTCCGGATCCGCATTTCTTCCGGTTACAAGATAGTAAGCGGAACGAAGAGCAGCTTCCATAACACCGCCTGTTACACCAAAGATAACGCCGGCGCCTGTATATTCTTTCATCAGTCTGTCAAATTCCCGATTCTCAAGAGAATGCGGCGGAATGTGGGCAGAACGGATCATGCGCGTCAGCTCACGTGTGGTCAGAACCACATCGGTATCATGGCCGGCGTATTCTTCATAGAAAAGCTCCATATTGCGCTCTCCTTTTTTCGCGACGCAAGGCATGATGGAAATTGTAAAAATACGATCCGGACTTACATTGATGGAATCTGCAAAGTAAGTCTTCATCACTGCGCCAAACATCTGCTGAGGAGATTTGGCTGTGGAAAGCTGAGGCACCAGATGCGGGAACTGGGATTTGATGAAACGGATCCATCCAGGACAGCAGGATGTAAACATCGGACGTAATTTCGTCTCTCCTTTAGTAAAACGTTCCAGAAATTCATTTCCCTCTTCCATGATCGTAAGATCGGCGGAGAAGCTGGTGTCAAACACATAGTCAACTCCGATCTTGTGAAGAGCATCAGCGATTTTGTTGACTGTAGCATCTTCACGTGAAAGACCAAGAGCCTCGCCCCATGCAGTACGGACAGCCGGAGCGATCTGTGCTACTGTGATTGTGTTTTTATCTGCAATTGCATCCCAGACTTTTTCTGTATCGTCGCGCTCGCGCAGAGCACCAACCGGACAATGAGTAATACACTGTCCGCAGAGGGAACAGTCTGCTTCTTCAATCTTACGGCCGCCTGATACATTGACTGTAGAGCGGGAGCCGGTTCCTTCCAGATCCCAGATGTGCAGGCTCTGAACCTTGTCACAGATCTGGATACAGCGCATACATTTGATACATTTTGCGGAATCCCGAATCAGCGGGAAATCCTTGTTCCATGGCTGGCGTTCGATACGCTCGCCGAATGGAAGCTCCAGAATATTCAGGTCGTTGGCAATCTTCTGAAGAGAACAGTTGCCGCTGCGGACACAGGTCGCGCATTTGCAGTCATGCTGGGAAAGAATGAGCTGCACGGTATTACGGCGGTCCGCACGTACCTTCGGGCTGTTTGTATAAAGAACCATGCCTTCCTGAACAGTGTTGTTACAGGAGGTGATCAGGCGGTCCTTACCTTCCATTTCTACTACGCAGACACGGCAGGCAGCGATTTCGTTGATATCTTTCAGATAACAGAGTTTCGGAATGATGATTCCGTTTTGAGCTGCCGCATCCATAATCGTGGTACCTTCCGGTACACAGATTTCTTTATTGTCGATTTTAAGATTTACCATACTTTCTCGCGGCCTCCTTTAAATATTCCAAAACCAAAGTGGTCGCAGCGCAGGCAGCGGTTTGCCTCCTGCTGTGCTTCCTGACAGGTCATGCATTGTTCTACACCGTCAAAGTCGTGGATACGCTCACAGGCTTCCCGCTCAGGAAGCTCAACACGTCCGCACGGTACACGGTCATCCAGATTCGGCTCCGGAATCTCGACATCACAAGTGATTTCGTGATGGTATCCCAGATATTCATCAATATTTGCGGCAACAACCTTTGCGGCCGCGATCGCGCGGATTACGGTAGCAGGACCGGTAGCGCAGTCTCCGCCGGCAAAAACTCCAGGAAGATTGCTGAATCCGCCGAATTTTTCAGCCATGATTTTTCCTCTTTCTACAGGAAGCCCGGCTTTTTCAAAATGTTCTGTTTCAATGTTCTGCCCAATGGCAACGATCAGGGTTGTACATGGAACAAACTCATCCGGAAGTCCGGACGGTTTGACACTTGCGCGTCCTCCTTTGATCTGGCTGATCATCTGCGGTGTCACATAGATACCGCGGATATGTCCGTTTTCATCCGTCTCGATGCGGGAAGGAGCGCGTAATGTGCGGATTTCCACGCCTTCTGCAATGGCACCTTCAATTTCGGCCGGAAGCGCAGTCATGTCTGCGGTACGGCGGCGGTACAGGATGCTGACTTTTTTCGCACCAAGTCTGACAGCAGAACGAACAGCGTCCATGGACACATTTCCGCCTCCGACAATGGCAACTTCCTGTCCGGTAAGATCCGGGTTAATACCTTTTCCTACATCACGGAGGAAACGGACTGCGGACATTACGCCCTCGGCGTCCTCGCCTTCGATGCCGAGTTTTTTATCTGTGCTGGCTCCGATAGTGATCAGGACTGCATCGTAGGAAGCGCGCAGTTCCTGTACGGTGATGTCCTGCCCGATACGGAGACCGTATTTTACTTTGACGCCGGTATCAAGAATTGCCTGAATGTCTTCGTTGAGACGGTCTTTCGGAAGACGGTAGTTTGGAATACCATAACGGAGCATACCGCCAAGTTCCGGAAGCATCTCATATACAGTTACCTGATGTCCCATAAGCTGCAGATAGTATGCGGCACTTAATCCTCCAGGGCCGCCTCCGATGACTGCGACAGTCTTTCCGGTGGAAGGAGCGCATTCCGGCGGAGGTACCTTTCCGGCATAGTCCGCAGCCATCCGCTTCAAACCGCGGATATTGACAGCATCATCGACCATATTACGGCGGCATCTTGCCTCACACGGATGTTCGCAGATAAATCCGCACGTGGTCGGGAACGGATTGTCTTTCCGGATCAGCCGGATAGCATCGGCGTAGCGTCCTTCGCGTACGAGAGCGATATAGCCCGGGATGTCAACGTGGGCAGGACAAAGTGCAACACATGGAACAGGCTGGTTGTAGGTACATGTACAACGTCCGTTCCGGATATGCTCTTCATAGTCTTCACGATAACCGATCAAGCCTTTATAAACCATATTGGCAGCTTCATATCCGATGGCACAGTCCGCGGTCTCCATAATTGAACGGGCGGTACGCTCCATCAGGTCAAGGGTTTCCATTGTAGCCTTTCCATTCAGAACATCTGTGATCAGATGTTTCAACTGTAAAAGACCAATGCGGCATGGCACACATTTGCCGCATGTCTGAGCATGGCACAGTTCGAGGAACGCCCTCGAGATATCTACAGGGCAGAGTCCCGGCGGGCTTGCTTCAATCCGCCGCTCTAAATCTTTGTATAATCCCTCAACGACCAGCTGCGCTTTGCTCGGGGTAGGGAGTTCTAGTCTGCTCATATCTTTTCACCTCACAATTTCATTTTACGAATCACGTATACTTCTATTTTACAACATGTCAGAAAAATACACAATAGAAGTTAAAAAATATACAATGAAATTGGGAAGAATGTACAAAACATAGAAAATGCCTATAAATGAAGAAATATATCAGGATAACCGATTTGATTTTGCAGGGGGCCGGGGATATAATAAAAGCATCAAAGGTAAACAGTTACCAAAGTAAGAATTACAAATTCCCTTCTAAAATGAAAAGACCTTTCAGAAACGCTTATCTGAAAGGTTTTTGCCATTTCTAAACTGTTTTGTTCCCTGACGGGAAGCGAAACCACACTATTTCAGAACACTGTCCAGATATTTCCCGAGTGAACGCTCCATATTTCCGTCAAAGTCTGTATTTCCGTCCCGCAGACACCATTCAAAGACATTTCCGATGACAATCATCCGGATATCGGTGGAGATCTCATCCAGGGACAGGCTGGCAGATACAGTGCCGGCTTCCAGTGCACGAGCCAGGTAATCCGTTACTGTTACGATCGGATAAGGCCGCTTTGTGCGGATGGCCGGATTTAGAGCCTGGTTTTTTGGCGTGTAATAGTTGGATATAAAAGCGACACCGAGCTCTTTGCAGTAGCTGACATAATTAAGATAGACAAGAATGATTGCCCTTTTTGCCTCGGCGGCATTTTCCGGGAGTTCCAGACAGTCCGGATCGATCGTAGGCTGTTCTTCTATATAATAGGAAAGCAGGTCATCTTTTGTTTTAAAGTGATGATAAAAGCTTCCGTTGGATACGCCTGCTTCTTCACAGATGTTTTTGATGGAGAGTGCATCGTACCCTTTCCTCTGAAGAATACTCTTCGCGGCGGAAAAGATCCGGTTTTTCGTTTCAAGAGATTTTTGCTGCTGCTTTGACAGAGTCTGTCCGTTCGTTTCTTTCATAATCAGTGCCCTCCTTATCATCCAAAATATAACATAGGAAGAGTCAGATTTCAAGAAAAACAGAGCAAACTCTGTTTTTATGAAGTTGCGCAGAAAAAGACCTTCCGCTATAATGACAGGGAAGTACTTTTTTGGAAAGGAATCAAAAAATGGATATTATTCAGAAGATTACGGAAGAACTGAATGTAAAAAAATGGCAGGTCGAAGCGGCAGTCGGACTGATTGATGAAGGAAACACGATCCCGTTTATTGCAAGATACAGAAAAGAAGCAACCGGAACACTGGATGACGAGCAGCTCAGAAAACTCCATGAGAGACTTACTTATCTTCGGAATCTGGAGGAGAAGAAAGCGCAGGTGCTCTCAAGCATCGAGGAGCAGGGAAAGCTTACCGAAGAACTGAAAGCTCAGATTCAGGAGGCACAGACCCAGGTGGCGGTGGACGATCTGTACCGCCCGTACCGTCCGAAAAGAAGAACGAGGGCGACAATCGCAAAAGAAAAAGGACTGGAGCCGCTTGCGGCGCTTCTCCTTTTACAGAAGTTGAAAGAGCCGGCGATTGAGGCGGCCAAAGCCTATGTATCGGAGGAAAAGAATGTTGCCTCCCCTGAAGAGGCACTTGCCGGCGCACAGGACATTCTGGCTGAGATGATCTCCGATGAGGCAAAATACCGGACGAGAATCCGGAAGATGACGTTCCAGAAAGGAAAGATTGTTTCAGAGGCAAAGGATGAAAAGCAGGAATCGGTCTATGAGATGTACTATGAGTTTGAGGAAGCAGCATCCAGGATTGCCGGTCATAGAATTCTGGCTCTGAACCGGGGAGAAAAAGAAAAAATTCTGACGGTCAGAATGGAAGCGCCGGAAGAAGAAATCCTCCGCTATCTGGAAAAACAGATTATTCATGGGGATAATCCATATACAGAACCTGTATTAAAAGAGGCGGTCAAGGACAGCTACAGTCGTCTGATTGCGCCGGCCATTGAGAGGGAAATCCGCAATGAACTTACGGAAAAGGCGGAGGACGGGGCCATTGCTGTGTTCGGGAAAAATCTGACACAGCTTCTTATGCAGCCTCCGATTACAGGACGGGTTGTGCTTGGCTGGGATCCGGCATTCCGGACCGGATGTAAACTTGCGGTTGTGGATCCGACCGGAAAAGTGATCGGAACGACAGTGATTTATCCGACAGCGCCGACTACCCCTGCCAAAATCAAGGCATCCAAGGACCTGCTCAAAAAGATTATTCCGAAGTATCATATCAGCCTGATTTCTCTTGGAAACGGAACAGCATCCAGAGAATCGGAACAGTTTATTGTGGAACTGTTAAAAGAAATCCCGGAAGAGCACGTACAGTATGTGATTGTAAATGAGGCGGGAGCATCAGTGTACTCCGCAAGCAAGCTGGCATCGGAAGAATTTCCGAATTTTGATGTGGGACAGAGAAGTGCCGCGTCAATTGCAAGAAGGCTTCAGGATCCGCTTGCAGAACTTGTAAAGATTGATCCAAAATCCATCGGGGTCGGCCAGTACCAGCATGATATGAACCAGAAAAAGCTGACGGAAGCGCTGAATGGCGTGGTGGAAGACTGTGTCAACAAGGTCGGTGTAGATTTGAATACGGCATCTGCTCCGCTTTTATCCTATATTTCCGGTATCTCAAACACAATCGCAAAAAATATTGTGGCTTACAGAGAAGAAAACGGAAGATTTACAAACAGAAAGCAGCTTTTAAAGGTGCCGAAACTTGGACCGAAGGCATATGAGCAGTGTGCGGGATTTATGCGGATCGAAGGCGGGGATAATCCGTTTGACAGGACAAGCGTCCATCCGGAATCCTACGAAGCGGCAGAAAAACTTCTGAAAAAGCAGGGATTCACAACAGAGGATTTAAAAGCAGGAAATCTTGCAGCCCTTCCGGCCACCATCCGCGACTACCGGAAACTGGCAGAAGAGCTTGGAATCGGTGAGATCACTCTGCATGATATTGTAAAAGAGCTGGAAAAGCCGGCCAGAGATCCAAGAGAAGAGATGCCGAAACCGATTCTCAGGACCGACGTTCTGGAAATGAAAGACTTAAAAGAAGGGATGGTTCTGAAAGGAACGGTTCGCAATGTCATTGACTTCGGGGTGTTTGTGGATATCGGCGTTCATCAGGATGGTCTGGTACATATTTCCGAAATCACCGACAAAAAGTTTATCAAACATCCGTTGGAAGCGGTCAGTGTGGGTGATATCGTGGATGTTAAAGTACTGAGTGTGGACCTCAAGAAAAAACGGATTCAGCTTACTATGAAAGGAATCCGGTAAAGAATGCTGCTTACCCTGAATGTAAAAGACAAAAAGGTATTGAATTTTCCAAAAGACTGTTCTATACTAAATGTTAACAGGAAAAAATTCTTCGGGGTCGGGTGAAAGTCCCAACCGGCGGTGAAAGTCCGCGACCTGCCATTGGCAGCTGATCCGGTGCAATTCCGGAACCGACAGTACAGTCTGGATGAGAGAAGAAATGTACGAAGCGTCAGATATTTGTATCTGAAGCAGAGCATCAAACCCCGGAACATATGGTTCCGGGGATTTTTTTGTACATTCCCATTTCCATAAGGGAAACTTTATGGCAGGAAGAGTTTCTTTTCTGAATTGAGTCTATTATTCAAAAAAAGGAGAGAAGAAACATGGAAAACACGCAGAAAAACACACAAATAAGAAGAAGAAGCAGTACGAAAGTCAGATCGATGGCCCAGGTCGGCATGCTTGCAGCGGTAGCTACCGTCCTGATGCTTTTTGAATTTCCGCTTCCTTTTGTACCGAGCTTTTACAAACTGGATATCAGTGAAATTCCGGTCCTTCTTGGAACATTTGCGATGGGTCCTGTGGCGGGAGTTATGACAGAATGTATCAAGATTCTTCTGAATTTCGTGATTAATGGGACTGAAACAGGCGGTGTGGGAGAGATCGCAAACTTCCTGATCGGATGCAGCCTCTGTGTGCCGGCCGGGCTGATTTACCAGAAAATGCATACGAAAAAGGGAGCGATGATCGGACTTGCCGCAGGTACTGTATTTATGGCGCTGATCGGATGCGTGCTCAATGCTTATATCCTGCTTCCGACCTATGCTGCAGCATTTGGAATGCCGCTTGATACGATTGTTCAGATGGGGCATGCATTGAATCCGGCAATTGACGGAGTTGCAACTTTTGTGATCCTTGCAGTGGCACCATTTAATCTGATCAAGGGTATTTTGGTATCGGCAATTCTGCTTTTGATCTATAAGAAAGTCAGTCCGGTCCTCCATAGAGTAAATGAGTAAAAATGACAGAAAATTACTAAACCGAAACCTCTGCTGTGCGCAGAGGTTTTTCTGATCCTGGAAAAATCAGGAGATTCTTCGCAAACTTGCTGTTGTAACCGCGGACAGGATGCGTTATAATTTCAATATTCGGAAATATGGAGGAATACAGATGAAACCAAGTTTTGAAGTGAAAATGACACAGGAAGCACTTTTTGAATTTCTTATGTTTCATACATATCACGGGATCAAGGGAATTTTATACCTCGTAGTGGGAGTTGCCTGCTGGATCGGTGCGATTATAAGTTTTGCGATGGGCAGGGTTTCATGGGGGCTGGGGCTTGTGTTTATTTTTGCAACTCTTTTGTTTGTTGTACCATCGATCTTAAAGTTCAGTGCAGCCAGTCAGTTAAAGAAAAGTAAAATCTACAGCACGCCGATCCGCTATACGCTGGAAAAAGACGGGCTCAGAGTAGAGCGTGCCGGAAAAAATAAAATCACTCCGTGGAAAGATATGTACCGCGTTATGATGACACCGAATCTGGTGGCGATTTATCAGACACCGTATGCGGCATTTATTTTCCCGAACAGTGATATCGGACCGCAGATGGATCCTCTGAAGAAGACATTGCGGACATTGTTCCCGGAGGAGCTGATTGAGGATAATTCCGGTAAGATCCTTCCGTTTCTGTTTTCAAGAAAGAAGAAAAAGAAAAAATAGGGAGGAGACACTATGGTAAGAGAGACATATTCAGAGCAGGAGACGTTTGAGCTCGGAAAAGAAATCGGCGAATCGGCCCAAAGCGGAGATGTCTTTACTCTGGAAGGGGATCTTGGCGTCGGCAAGACGATTTTTACAAAAGGGCTTGCGTACGGACTTGGAGTACGTGAGGATGTTGTAAGTCCGACCTTTACGATCGTGCAGGAATACGAAGACGGGCGTCTTCCGTTCTATCATTTTGACGTGTACCGGATTGGAGACGTGGAAGAGATGGATGAAATCGGATATGAAGATTACATTCACGGTGAAGGCGTATGTCTGATTGAGTGGGCGAATCTGATTGAGGAGATTCTACCGGAAACAAGAATCCGGATCGTGATTGAAAAAGATCTGGAAAAAGGATTTGATTACAGAAAAATTTCTATCAATAAACTGGAGGGATAATAATGTCAAAGATTATATTAACAGGGGACAGACCGACTGGAAAGCTTCATGTCGGACATTACGTCGGTTCTCTGAAAGGGAGAGTAGAGCTTCAGAATTCGGGAAAATATGATGAAGTGTTTATCATGATTGCGGATGCTCAGGCTCTGACAGACAATGCGGACAATCCGGAGAAGGTGCGCCAGAATATTATTGAGGTTGCGCTTGATTACCTTTCCTGCGGACTGGATCCGGAAAAAGCAACGCTTCTGATTCAGTCACAGATTCCGGAGCTTTGTGAGCTTTCCTTTTATTATATGAATCTGGTAACCGTATCAAGGCTCCAGAGAAATCCAACGGTAAAATCCGAAATTCAGATGAGAAACTTTGAGGCGAGCATTCCGGTCGGATTTTTCACCTATCCGATCAGCCAGGCAGCGGATATCACCGCATTTAAGGCAACGACCGTTCCGGTCGGTGAAGACCAGCTGCCAATGCTGGAGCAGACAAAGGAGATCGTGCGGAAGTTTAATTCCGTTTACGGAGAGACGCTGGTAGAGCCGGAAGTTCTGCTCCCATCCAATCAGGCATGTCTGAGACTTCCGGGTACAGACGGAAAGGCAAAGATGAGCAAGTCTTTGCATAACTGTATTTATCTTTCCGACAGTGCGGACGATGTGAAAAAGAAGATTATGAATATGTTTACCGATCCGAACCACCTGAAGGTTTCTGACCCTGGAAAAGTGGAAGGAAATCCGGTATTTATCTATCTGGATGCATTCTGTAAAGATCGTCATTTTGAAGAATTCCTTCCGGAATATGCAAATCTGGATGAACTCAAAGCCCACTATACACGCGGTGGCCTTGGCGATGTGAAGGTAAAACGCTTCCTCAATGAAGTGATCCAGGAGGAACTGGAGCCGATTAGAAAACGGAGAAAAGAATACGAAAAAGACATTCCGGCAATCTACGAGATCCTGAAAAAGGGAAGCGAGAAAGCGGAAGAAGTAGCGGCAAAGACACTCTCTGAAGTGAAGGCTGCCATGAAGATCAATTATTTCGATGATGCCGAGCTGATCAGAGAGCAGGCAGAGCGATTCCAGAAATAGAAGGGGCGTTATTATGCGGATACTGGCACTGGACAGTTCGGGCCTGACAGCAAGCGTGGCTGTTGTGGAAGACGAACAGATCCTGTTTGAATATACGATGAATTATAAAAAGACACACTCCCAGACATTGCTGCCGATGCTTGATGAGGCGGTCCGGATGACCGGACTTTCTCTCGGGTCGGTGGATGCGATTGCTGTTGCAGGAGGGCCGGGGTCTTTTACCGGACTTCGGATCGGTTCTGCGACTGCGAAAGGACTGGGACTTGCACTTGATAAGCCGCTCATCCATGTGCCGACGGTCGATGCCATGGCATACCGAATGTTCGGATGCAGCGGGCTGATCTGTCCGATCATGGATGCAAGAAGAAATCAGGTGTACACAGGAATCTACCGGTTTGAAGAGAAGTTTGAAACAGTAAAAGAGCAGTTGGCGGAGGACATTACCGTCCTTGCCGGAATGCTCAATGAGCTTGGAGAACGCGTTGTATTTCTCGGGGACGGAGTGCCTGTATACCGGGAGAAAATTGAGGAGACAGTAAAAGTGCCGTATGTTTTTGCACCGCCTCATATGTGCAGGCAGAGTGCGGCGGCAGTCGGCGCGCTTGGACTGGTTTATGCGAAAGAGGGAAAGACAGAGCATGCGCGGGATCACAAACCGGACTATCTCAGGATGTCCCAGGCGGAGAGGGAGAGACTGGAACGAGAAAAGGAACAACAACATGATTGCCCGTAAGGCCAATGAAGAAGATGCAGCCCGGATTGCAGAGATAGAACGGGCTGTTTTTTCTGATGCGTGGAGTGAAGATGCAGTCCGGGAGACGATGTGCCAGAAAACGGCGGAAATCTACGTGGCAGAGGATAGGAAAACAATTGTCGGGTACATTGTGATTTATACAGTGCTTGATGAAAGTGAAGTTGTTCGGATTGCCGTTGACGCCGGATTCAGGGAAAGAGGAACAGGAGGCTTTCTTCTTGATACCGTAATTTCAGAAGGTGCATTGAAAGGAACTGCCGTATGGCATCTTGAAGTCCGGAAAAGTAATATGGCAGCACGCGCCCTCTATCAAAAGAAGGGGTTCCGGGATGTCGGAATCCGAAAAGGATTTTACGATAATCCGAAAGAGGATGCGGTTCTGATGACAAGAAGTCTGGAAACCGTTTCCGGTGTACAGGAAGAACGGGACAGACTATAATAAAGGCGTAACAAAAGCGAAACGAAAGTGGAGGGATTTGTATGCGCCGCTATACGATGAAAGAAAGAAGAGAAACAGAAACGATTTTCTGCAACGGGTGTGGAAAAGAAATCAAGATAAAGGATGGCGTAATACGGGAAGGGCTTATTTCTGTAGAAAAAAGATGGGGATATTTTTCTAATAAGGACAACGAGGTGCACCGTTTTGATCTTTGCGAGGAATGCTATGACAGGATGGTTTCGCAGTTTGTGATTCCGGTGGAGAAGGAAAATGAAGTCTGACCAGACAGTCCCCTCCCGGTATGCAGCTGTTCTTTACTGAGAATAAAAGACTTGCTCTTTTTGTGGAAGAAAAGTCAATGCTAGGACAGTTAGGAGAGAAAAAATGCTGGATGTTTGTTTGTTGGGAACCGGCGGCATGATGCCGCTCCCATATCGCTGGCTGACGTCACTGATGATGCGCTATAATGGAAGCAGTATTCTGATCGACTGCGGAGAGGGAACACAGATAGCGATCAAAGAAAAAGGATGGAGTTTTAAGCCGATTGATGTGATCTGCTTTACTCATTTTCATGGAGATCACATCAGCGGGCTTCCCGGACTTCTGCTTACCATGGGGAATGCGGACAGGCAGGAGCCCCTCACCTTGATCGGGCCGAAAGGGCTGGAACGGGTAGTGAATGCACTGCGCATTATTGCACCGGAACTACCTTTTGAGCTGCGTTTTATGGAAATCACAGAGGCGCAGCAGACGTTTGAGATGGAAGGATATCGGATCCGCGCTTTCCGGGTAAACCATAACGTGACCTGTTACGGATATACGATCGAGATTGACCGGGCCGGCAGATTTGATGTAGAACGTGCCGCGAGTCACGAGATTCCTCAAAAATTCTGGCGTTTTCTCCAAAAAGGGGAGACCATCGAAGACGGAGACCGGATTTACACACCGGACATGGTGCTTGGACCACCGAGGAAAGGGATCAAACTTACATATTGTACCGATACACGGCCGACAAAATCGATCCGTGAGAATGCCGAAGGTTCGGATTTATTTATCTGTGAGGGAATGTACGGTGAGCCGGAGAAGGCGAAAAAGGCAGTGGAATATAAGCATATGACCTTTTACGAGGCGGCGAAACTCGCCAGGGAGGCAGAGGTAAAGGAGATGTGGCTGACACATTACAGCCCGTCGTTGACAAGACCGGAAGAATACATGGACGAAGTACGGAAGATTTTTCCTTACGCAAAGGCGGGAAAAGACCGGATGAGCGTAGATCTGGATTTCCCGGAATCGTAATGGAGGTAGGAAGATGAGCGAAGAAAAAGATATTACAATACTTGCAATAGAAAGCTCCTGTGATGAAACGGCAGCGGCAGTTGTGCGAAATGGGAGAGAAGTGCTTTCTAATATTATTTCCTCTCAGATTGATCTGCACAAGCTGTATGGAGGAGTTGTGCCGGAAATTGCTTCCAGAAAACATATAGAGAAAATTAACCAGGTAATCGAAGAGGCACTTTCTGAAGCAAAGTGTACCCTGAATGATATTGACGCGGTAGCGGTGACATACGGACCGGGACTTGTCGGAGCACTGCTTGTGGGAGTGGCTGAAGCGAAGGCGATTGCCTACGCCAGAAACCTTCCTCTGATCGGAGTGCACCATATTGAAGGGCATATCTCAGCAAACTATATTGAGAATAAAGAATTGGAACCACCGTTTCTGTGTCTGGTGGTATCCGGAGGGCATACACATCTTGTATGTGTGGAAGACTATGGAAAATATAAAATTCTCGGAAAAACGAAGGATGATGCGGCAGGGGAAGCGTTTGACAAAGTAGCCCGTGCCATTGATCTTGGCTATCCGGGAGGCCCGAAAATCGACAAGCTGGCAAAAGAGGGAGATCCGAATGCTATTGAATTTCCAAGAGCGCATGTCGGAGACTCGGTATACGACTTCAGTTTCAGCGGAGTAAAATCTGCAGTGCTTAATTATATCAATGGGTGTAAAATGAAACAGATTGAATATAACCGGGCAGATATTGCGGCATCCTTCCAGAAAGCGGTGACCGATGTGCTGGTAGACCATGCCATGATCGGAGTCGAAAACTATGGATTGAAGAAACTGGCGATTGCAGGCGGTGTCGCATCCAATTCTGCTCTGCGCGCAGCTATGGGGCAGGCATGTCAGGAAAGAGGAATCGAATTTTACCATCCTTCTCCGATTCTCTGCACGGATAATGCGGCTATGATCGGAGCAGCGGGATACTATGATTATAAAAACGGAATCCGAAGCGGATGGGATCTCAACGCAGTGCCGAATCTGAAACTGGGAGAGCGTTAGAAAGCAGGAGGAGCCATGAAAGCAAAAGGGATTGCGGTCGTGCTTGCGGCAGGACAGGGAAAGAGAATGGGCGGAACCATTCAAAAGCAGTATATGGATTTGTGCGGGAAACCGGTACTTTATTATACATTGAAGGCGTTTGAAGAATCAGAAGTGATCGATCAGATCATACTTGTATCAGGAAAAGAAGAAAAAGACCAGGTAAGAGAATCAATTGTAGACTTTTATGGATTTCAGAAAGTGACACAGATTACAGAAGGCGGAAAAGAACGGTATGATTCTGTCTGGAATGCGCTTCAGATAGTTGACAAGATGGAAGATAAGGAAGAGAGCTATGTATTTATCCATGACGGAGCCAGACCTCTTGTAGACGATTCTATATTAAAACGTACCTATGAAGAGGTGAGACGAAGCGGGGCATGTGTAGCGGGAATGCCGGTAAAAGACACGATCAAAATTGTTAATGAGAATCTGGAAACAGAAGAAACACCTGACAGAAAAAAGATGTGGATGATACAGACACCACAGGTTTTCAAGGCGCCGCTGATTATAGAAGCATATCGGAAGATGATGGCTGTCCCGCACAGTCATGTGACAGATGATGCCATGGCTGTGGAAATGGTGATGAAGCACCCTGTAAAGATGGTGGAAGGATCCTATAAAAATATTAAAATAACAACGCCGGAAGATCTGAAAATTGCGAAAGTGTTTTTAAAATAAAACGTGTTTGCGCCCTGAGAAGAAAGACATTTTCAGGCCGGAAAAGAAAGTGCTGAAGTGAAAAGTTTAATTCCACTTTGAAATTAGGAAATATGAAAGTAGCAATTACTCTTACAAAAGAAGAGAATTGCTACTTTTTTTATGCTATAAAGTAGAATTCAGTGTTACA